>CAZLJG010000229.1:0-5479 GCA_964559545.1 uncultured Solibacteraceae bacterium
CACGGGTGTGCAACAACAGGGGGCCGGCGCTGACAAACGGTCGCGCTTTCGACGTCGGTGACCCCAACAGCCACGCTGCGCGCACGGTGCCGACGACCGGTGTGCCCGTGGCTTCGAGATAGCCGGCGTTGCGATGGTGTCGGCCCACGGAGAGCTCGGCCTCCACGCGCACGTTGTCGTGCACCATCGTGGCCGCACCTGCGGCAACGAGCAGTCCGCGACCGAGGTTGGTTTCGTCATCGGTCTGGGCGGTGACGGCGACTGAGGCGAGCCAGGTGGGCTGGGCCAGCGCGCTCGCGGGTACCAGCGACAGTAGTAGCAGGAGCATGTGAGTCAATACGGGGCGAGTCATGACAGGTCCTTTCCTGATCATGAATGCGAATCTCCGGCACAAAACGGCTCAATCGGCGCCATTTCGGAAGAAATGGTGTCCAACCATGCAAACTGCCAGCACCTGGGAGTCGTCAATAGGGCGGGTCTCGAATTATGCGTTTTGTGACACGACGCTCGGCGATGGGGATGGTCATCGCGATCGGTCTCAGTGTGCTTCCGTTGGGGGCACAGTCGGGTCCCGTGCGCCTGCACGGCACCGTTGAGGCTGTTCGGAGTCAGACAGTGGTGGTGCCGCGCCTGGCGGGCCAGACGTTGCCGAGTCTGGTGATCACGCACCTGGTGAAGCCCGGCCAGGCCGTCAAGCCCGGTGACCTGCTCGTGGAATTTGATCGGCAGGAGCAGCGGCGGATTGCGTTTGATCGACAGGCGGAGTTGTCTGACCTCGGCGAACAGCTCAGCCGTCGCCGCGCCGATCACGCCGCGGCCCGCGCGCGGGATGAGACCGAACTGAAAGCGGCGGAACACGACGTCGAACGCGCCAAGCTCGAGATGCGCAAGAATCCGTTGCTGCCGCGGGTCGAAGCCGAGAAGAACCAGTTGTCCCTCGAGCAGTCCGAGGCCCGGTTTGCCCAGCTGAAGACCACGTTTGATCTCAAGCGGAAGGCCGAAGGCGCCGACCTCCGGATCCTCGAAATCCGCCGTGAACGCGCCGAGCGCGCCCTCAAGTACGCGGATCAAAACGCCAACCTGATGGAAGTGCGCGCGCCGTTTGAGGGCCTCGCCGTGATCAAGACGACGTTCCGGAATACGGGCATGGTGGAGATTCAGCAGGGTGACGAAGTGCGGCCCGGCATTCCCATCATCGACATCGTGGATCCGTCTGCAATGCAGGTGCGGGTCAAGGTCAATCAGGCGGATGTGCCGCGTTTGAAGGTGGGGCAGGCGGCCACGGTGCGCCTGGACGGGTTTCCGGAGTTGACGTTCAAGGGGAAAGTCGTGTCGGTCGGGCCGCTCGCTGTGCGCGGCAACTTCTCGCAGCACGTGCGGTCGTTCACGGCTCTGGTCGAGATCGATGGCACCCATCCCCAGTTGATGCCGGACCTCACGGCTTCTGTGGAAATTTCGGGAGGTCTGTGATGGCGGCCGGTCTCTTGCGGCGACAGTGGAAGTGGATCGCCGCCGTGGTGGTGGTCGGTGGGGCATGGACCGTCGTGAAGGCCATGTCATCGTCGGCACCGCTCTTGACGACGGCGGAGGTCACGCGCGGTGACTATGTTGATGTCGTCGAGGTGCGGGGCGACATCCGGCCGGTGCGGTCGATCATCGTGGCAGCGCCGCCGGATGCCGGCGAGTTGACGATCGTCAGCATCGCGAAAAACGGGACGGATGTGAAGAAGGGGGACGTGGTCGCGCAGTTTGATGCGATCACACTGAGGCGCACCATTCAGGAGCGGCAATCGGAGCTCCGGGGCGCCCAGGCGGAGTTGAAGCAGTCCGAGGCGCAGGCGCGCATCGTGGACGAGCAGCAATCCACGAACGTGATGCGCGCGGGGTACGACGTTCAGCGCGCGCAGTTGGGGCTCGTCGAAACAGGACTGATGTCCGAAGTGGAAGCGGAGCGCGCGCGTCTGGCGCTGCTTGATGCCAAACAACGTCACTCCGAGGCCGAGTTTGCGGCCACAGCCGCGCGCGCGGGATCGCAGGCGGACATTCGCGCCAAACAGCGACGCATCGACAAGGTGACGGCCGATCTCGAGCGCGCCACCAAGGCGTTGGCCGCGCTGCAGATGGTCGCGCCGGCGGACGGCACGGTCAACATCCTGCCGAATTTCCGGACCGCGTCTCCGATGGCCCAGGCGCAGGAATATCGCGCGGGTGATCGCACGCCGCCGATGTCACAGATTCTCGAACTGCCCGATCTCACCTCGGTGTTCCTGACGGCACGCATCGATGAAGCAGACCGGGGACTCCTCCAGAACGGCCTTGAAGCGACGGTGCGGGCGGACGCGATTCCCGACCGCGAGTACATCGCGACGGTCAACGACGTGTCGGTGCTGGCCCGCGTCGACTTCAATTCCGGCTGGCCGCCGGCGAAGATGTTCGACCTCAGACTTTCGTTCAAGGACTTCGACGCGCGGTTGCGTCCCGGCATGAGTGCGGTCGCGCGGATTCCTGTCGGGCGTCTTCCCAACGTGTTGCTGGTGCCGGCCGCGGCCGTGTTCACCGTGGAGGGACGGCCCGTGGTCTACATCGAACGTCGCGGTGAATACGTGGCCACCGACGTGCAAATCATTCGACGCGGCCGGGACCAGATCGCACTCGCGGGGGGCGTCGAGGCCGGCGAACGTGTGGCGCTCACACAGCCGGGGGCCGAGGGCGCAGCGACGACTGGCGCAGGGGGTGGACGATGAGCCTCGGCAAGACACTTGGCGTGATTGGGGGCCTGGCCGTGGTGGGTGGTGCCGGGTTTTTCGCCTGGACGTTTGCCACTGCGTCCAACGCCGCCGGCAGCGGCACGGGCACGAGTGCCGTGGTGACCGAACGGGTGACGCGCGGCAACCTGTCGCTTGATGTGCATCTGGAAGGCGAGCTGCGAGCCGCGACGTCAGTCGCGGTGCCGGCACCGTCGGTCGGCGGGGCGTTGCGTCTGTTATCCACTCTGTCGACAGGTACGCCGGTCGTGACCGGCGACCCCGTCATGGAGTTCGATCCCGGTGAGCAGCAATACGCCCTCGAACAGGCGTTGTCCGAGCTCGAAGAGGCCGAACAAGAAATCACCAAGCGTGAAGCCGACGTCGCCGTGCAGCTGGCGCAGGACAAGGTCACGTTGCTCGCGGCGCAATTTGATGTGCGCCGGGCGGAACTGGATGTCGCAGTGGATCCGGAGCTGATGGCGGCCAACGAAATCAAGATTCGGCAGCTGTCACTCGAAGAAGCCAAGCGGCGACTGCTGCAGACCGAACAGGATGTGAAGTCGCGCGAGACCACGGCGAAGTCAGGTCTGGCGGTGCTGGGGGAGCGTCGGGCGAAAGCACGGATCGGCGCCGATCGGGCGCGCGCCAACCTCGACACCCTGGTCCTCAAGGCGCCGAGGGATGGCGTCGTGGTGGTGCGTGAGAATCGCGATGCCACCGGAGGCTTCTTTTTTTCGGGCATGGCCCTTCCCGACTGGCGCGCCGGGGACACGGCGTTCGCAGGTCGCCCGATGTTCGACGTATTTGATCCCGCCGCGATGGAGATTCGAGCCTCCGTCAATGAACAGGAGCGCGCGAACCTGACGGTTGGTCAGTCCGCGGAGATCGACCTGAAGTCAGCGGCCGGGGCTCCGCGGCCGGGCAAGATCACGACACTCGGCAGCCTTGGCCGTGGCACGCAGGGGCCCCTGCGCCTGTTTGATGTGGTGCTGGCGCTCGACACACCGGACATCGCACTCCGGCCCGGCACGACCGTCGCGATCGTCGTGAAGGGACGCACAGTCGAAAACGTGCTGTCGATTCCCAAGCATGCGCTGTTTGAGAAGGACGGCAAGTCGAACGTGTATGTGCGCGACGCGGGCGGGTTCACGATGAAAGAGGTCAAGATCCTGCACCGCAATGAAAGTCGCGTGGTCATTGAAGGTATCGAGGAAGGGGCCGAGATCGCCCTGGTTGATCCCACAAAATCGCCGGGGTCATCCAGCACTCCTGCGGGCACTGCGCCGACGACGCCCGCAGCGCCTGCCGCCACCGGCGGTGTGCGATGAGCGGGTCGCGTCGCCGACTCGACTTTCTGCCTGAGCTCCTCCAGGGGTTCGACAATCTCCGCGCGCACAAGATGCGTTCGGTGTTGACGATGCTGGGCATGATTTTTGGTGTGGCGGCGGTGATCGCCATGCTGTCGATCGGTGCCGGTGCACAAGCGCAGGTGATTGCGTTCATCGAGCAGCTTGGTGTACGCAATCTGATCGTCGAAGCCAGGGAGCCGGCGGATCAGGAGTCCTTCCAGCGCATCCGCAAGTTGTCGGCCGGGATGCGGTTTCAGGATCTGCGTGTGATTGAGAGCAGCGTGCAGGGCATCGCCGCGGCCAGCCCGCGCAAGCGGTTCCTGCCGAGCAAGCTCCTGCCGAAGCCATTTGGTGAGATGCCGACGGTGTATGGCGTCCGGACGTCGTATCAGACCATCTCGAATCTGGTCGTGACCAACGGCCGATTCTTCACCGAGGATGAAGACCGTGAATCGGCACCGGTCGCGGTGCTTGGGCAGGGGGCGGCGGCGACATTGTTTGGCGCCGAAGATCCTGTCGGGCGCTTCCTGAAAGTCAACGAGCAGTGGTTCCGTGTGGTGGGTGTCGCCGGGCCGCAGCTCTCAGCCCAGGGCAACGTGGGCGGATTGCCCGCGACCGACAGGAACAACCTGATCTACGTTCCCATCATGTCGGCGATGCTGCGGATTGAGGACTCGCGGTCGGCCATGGTGGATGAAATTGACGCGATGTACATCGCGCTTGGTCCCGATGTGGATGTCGTGTCGACAGGTACCGTCATCCGCAGCCTGCTCGACTCCCTGCATCGCAGCGCCGGGGATTTCACGGTGGTGGTGCCGGCCGAGCTGCTCGCCGAGCAACAGCGCACGAAGCGGTTGTTCGAGTTCATCATGGTGGCGATTGCCTCGATTTCGCTGCTTGTCGGTGGCATCGGCATCATGAACATCATGCTCGCCAGCGTCATGGAACGCACCCGCGAGATTGGCGTGCGGCGCGCGATCGGCGCCACGCGCCGCGATGTGATCCGGCAGTTCCTTGTGGAGACCACTCTCATCACCGTCACCGGCGGCTTTGTGGGCACCGTCGTCGGAGTCGGGTTGTCGCAGTTGGTGGCGTACTTCGCCGGATGGTCGACGATCGTGACGGTGACCTCCGTCGTGGTGGCCTGCCTGGTCTCAGTCAGCGTCGGTATCGTGTTCGGCCTGTATCCGGCCGTCCGGGCCGCGAAGCTCGACCCGGTCCACGCGCTGCACTACGAATAACTCACCGCTTCGACATCAGGCTGTCGATCATCGCGCCGAGCAGGCCGCCGACCACCGCGCCGCTGACGGTGCCGAACGTGATCGCGCTCAACGCAAACTGTCCGCAGTCGTCGGTGTCGCACAGGGCCAACGCGCCCCACGC
>CAZLJG010000230.1:0-5464 GCA_964559545.1 uncultured Solibacteraceae bacterium
GTCCGTGCGCGACACAATCGCCACGCGATCGCCGGCCGCGTGAAACGCGCGCGTGATGGCCGCGCCGATGCCGCGGCCGCCACCAGTGATAAGGACGAGGCGGCTCATATCGTCATCGCGGTGAAACCACCGTCCACGGGAATCTCCGCACCTGTGACAAACGACGCCGCATCAGACAACAGCCACAACACGGCGCCGACCAGCTCCGACGGCTGCCCGTAGCGCTTCATCGCGGTGTGCCCGAGAATCGCGGCTTCGCGCTCCGGCGTAATGAAATTTTTCATGCTCCACTCGGTCGGGAAGAACCCGGGCCGCAGCGCGTTAACACGCACGCCCTGGGTCGCCCATTCGCGCGCCAGGTTCTGCGTCAGGTTCTTCACCGCGGCCTTGGCAACTGAGTATGTAAACGCCTTCGAGAGCGGTGGTCCGGACGACGCGGAGGAGATGGTCAGGATGGAGCCGGACTTCTGCGCCAGCATGTGTGCGCCGAGCACCTGGCAGCCGAGCATCGTGCCGGTCAACTGCACGGCGAGGATGTCGTTCCACTCGTCGAGCGGAATCTCGAGAAAGGGCGTCGGCGCGTTGATGCCGGCGCCGAGCACGGCGTAGTCGAGGCGCCCGAAAGCCTTGAGCGTGGCGTCCAGGGCCTTCGCATAGTCGTCCTTGCTGCGGGCATCAAGGGCGACCGGAATCGCGCGGCCACCGGCGGCCACGATCTCGTCCGCCACTTTGGTCGCGGCCTCAAGGCTGCGGTCGGCGATGGTCACCGAGACACCGGCCTTCGCCAGTCCGCGGCTCATTTCGCCGATGAGAAATCCGCCGGCGCCGGTCAACAAGGCGGAACGGCCGCTCAAATTAAAGAGGGTGTTCAGGTACTGCACTGAATCGGTCACGAAAGCTCCTTCAGCCATGCGCGTAATGCCGCGCGGCCGGACACCACCGGAATCCCATGTGCCGCGCGATCATCGGGCTGCACGGGGTCAAACGGGGCCACGTCAGGTACATAGTAAATCGACGGTTTACCCAATGCGCGCGCAATCAGCGCCGTTGAGGTGAAGGGCATGGAAATGACGGCCCCACAACACTCGACCACCCGGGATGCGGCAATCGACGGATCAATCGCGACGATCCGGGAGTCGTCCTGCAGCTGCGACAGGTAGCGCCGATAACGCCCGTGCGCCGCATGGCCCGTCAGGTGCCGCTTGTGTTTGAAGACCATCGGCCGGCCCAGCTCGGCGAGTACGACCCGGATGTCCTCCAGGAACGCGAGGCCTACGTCCGGGGTGTAGTACAGGCGCTCGGCGACCACGACCTGGTAGATGTAGTCCCGATACGCCTGCACATCAAAGACCGCCACCGCCGACGGATCGACCGGCGGCATCGGCAGGGCGCTACCGTAGAACCAGATTGGGCCGACCACCTCGACGTTCGCGTCGGCCCTGACCTCCCGCCGGATGAATGCCGCCTGGCCTTCGTCCCAGACCAGGTACACCGGCCACGTCGTTGCACTCCACATATGGGCCTGACGAGTGGTGCCGTCTGCGTTGGCGAACGTCTCAATGTTGGTCGAGTAGAAATAGAAAAGAATGCGCGACCCACGCGCTTCCGCGGCGTACGTCCACCACGGTCGATACAGCCATCCGGAGTTGTGAAACAGGTATTCCGCTGCCGGCGGAACGTCGGAGAGGGCCACCGTTTGCGCCTGCACGGCCTGCGACAGCAGGACGGCGCGTGCCCATCGGCCGCGCAGCACGTCGAACACGGCGAGCGGCACCGCCCACGCGGCCCAGGCCAGTACTCGCAGTGACGCCAGCCGCCCCGGCTGCGGCACGATGTCGGCGACGCCGACCACCGGCATGTCCTCAGCAGACGTGGCTGTTGTGGATCCCGCAAACACCAACCGGCGAACCGATTGCCGCCGACCCGGCCACTGCGCGTACCAGGTGAACACGTCGAAGCTGCGACCGTCGGGCCCAGGCGTTGGGCATTGCTGAGGGCCAACACCAACAAACGCGGCCGACTCGTGCAGGCTCGCGTCCTTGCCTGACCCGCCGCGAATCACGCCCCACTTCACAAGAGCCACCCGCGCGAGGCCGCGCGCGAAGTGCCTGATCACAAACAGACCCCACGCGAGCCGGCAGCGCCACGCATCGATCGGCACGCCCGCGGCGATCAGCGCCTGCCGCCAAGCGCGCGGCAGTGGCGACACCAGCGCCTTCCCTGTCCCTGCCGAGACCAGCAGTGCGCGCTGCAGCCGCTCATGCACCAGATGCACGAGCAGGTATTGCTGAAGTACCGCCGCCGGAGCGCCACCCGTCTCCTGCGCACACGGCGTGCGTGCGACACGATCCTTCGCCTCGATAAGGGATGGCAGGCGATCGGTCGCGCGCAGCCGGCGATACCCACGCATCATCCGGCGCACCTGACGTCGCTCGCGTCTGCGCCACCAGTCGGTCGGGATTCCGAGCGCCACGCCCAGCGCGACAAAAGCGACCACCAACCCTGAGCGCAAGAGCACATCCAGAAGGTAGGACTCGAAGTCCACCCACTGGACGCCGACCGAGAACACAGCCATCGCGCCGAAGATCGGCAGCAATCGCGTCCACGCCCAATCCACGCGGCACACTCGTTGCCCGATGGCGACCGTCAGCCACGTCGACAACACCGTCGCCAGCAGTGTGCCCCCCGCGGCGCCGGCCGCGCCCCATCGCGGCACGGTGTAGATGTTGATCGCCACGTTGAGCCCCAGCGACACCAGCGTCAGCACCGACGTCAGCCACGTCTTGCGCGCGGCGGTCAACTGCGGCACTTTGCCGAAGAACAACACCGCGTAGGACAGCGCGAGCAGACTGACCACGGGTCCGGCCTGCCGGAACTCTCCGCTGGTCAGCACCCACAGCGCCTCGTCGGCAAACACCGGGACGACCAGCGCGAAGCCCGCGGTGATCCATGCAAACGGCACCAGGTATGCGCCGACACCGCGCCTCAGCTCCTCTCTGGCCGAGAGCAGCCGTTCGTACACGACCGGCGTGAAGGTGTTGCCCAACGCGGTCAGAAACTGGAAGACCACGTAGGCCAATCGCTGACCGGCCGCGTATAACCCAACAGCGCCGAGTGACCCCAGTTGTCCGATCAGGTACTTGTCGAAGTTGTTGCCAAGCACACCAAGAAACACGCGAGGCGTCAGCGGCAACGCAATCGTCAGTGCATCCGACAGCAGTGGCCACGACCACGACGTTCGACGCAGCGGGAGCTCACGCCCGACGCGGCTCACCACCAGCCCAAGAACAACAACAGCCGCGCCCAGCTGCCCAGCGACCAATCCGAGTGGCCCCCAGCCGGCCCACACGACCAGGCCCACCGACGCCACCGCGCCGATCACCGTCTCGTCGATGGAGTACAGCGTGTGCAACCGCGCCTGACGGGTGTTCTTGAAATAGAGCAGGTAATAACTCTTGATACTCGTCACCGCGTTGGCCGCAAACGCGACCACCACCAGCGTCCCGAACATCTCGTGGCCGACAATGGCGCGCGCAATCGGCCCGCGGGCCAGCCACGTTGCGGCGCCCACGACCGCCAGCGCCAGCGTCACACACGCCAGCACGGAATACAGCAACCGCCCGCGCTCGTCGTCTGTGTTGTGTTGGAAGAAGTTGCGTTCGTACCCGACCGTCAGGCCGAGGTTGGCGATGCCGGTCGCCACCACTCCGTAGGCGACGGCCAGTCCCCAGGCGCCGTAGTCCTCGATGGACAGGACGCGCGTCAGGATCGGAAATGTCGCGAGGGGCACCGCGCTCGTGACGAGCGTCGGCAGCAGGTACCAGAGGGTGTTGGCGGCCGCAGACGGCCGGGCGGGGGGCATCAGAAGCGGGCGCTGAGCGGCCGGTGCCGATCGGCGACAAACTGCGCCAGGCCGTCGCGGACGGACGGCTGCGATCGGCCGGTCATCGCGACACAGCGGCGCGAATCGAGCGACATGTCGGCCGGGCGGTCGGCGGCCAGCGCCGCATCGCGCAACGACCCGCGGCTGACCGCCGACGGATCAAGGCCGGCGACGTCGGCCATCGCCATCGCGAAATCGTACTTGGTCACACGATCGGCGCCGGAGACATGCATCACGCCACGCGCGCCCGAGTCGATCAACGCGCACAGCGTTTCGACCATGGGCACCACGTAGATCGGCGTGAAGTGAAAATCATCAAACATCGTGATGCGGGTGCGGCGCTCCAGCGCGGCGAACAGCCACTCCGCCGAGCTGACCTTCCGGCCCGACGACCAGCCGAAGAAGTTCGTGCGGACGATGAGGTGCTCCGGTGTGGCGAGCTGCGTTTCCCACTCGCCGTGGATTTTTGACCGCCCGTACACCGTGCGCGGACAGGGCAACGTCTGCTCGGTCATCCACGACTCGCGGCCGTCAAACAAACCGTCGGTGCTGATGTAGACGAACAGGCTGCCGGCCGGGGTCGCCCGGGCGATCCGCCGCGTCAACGTGGCGTTGACCAGGTCGGCCTGCGCGGGATCCCGTTCACACGCTTCCAGATCCACCATGGCCGCGCAGTGCACGATCACTTGCGGGGCTGCCTCGGCCACGACCTGTTCGATCCATCCGGGCGTGAGCAGATCGCCGACCACGCTGTCCGCGGGTGTGTCCCCCCACCAGGGGCGGCGATCCACGGCCACGACGCGGCCCTCCCGCGAGAAGCGGGCGGCAAGATGCGACCCGAGCAGGCCGCCGGCTCCGGTGATGAGGGTGGTCACGAACTCAGGCGACGGGCGTACCGCCAAACGACACGATGACGTCTCGGAGAATTTCATCCAGGCCCGTCAGCGGTGCGGCGCCCACCAGGCCCTGGAGTTTCGTCACGTCGGGCACGCGGCGGGGCATGTCTTCGAACCCTTCCACGTACGCCTCGTTGTAGGGAATCAAACTGATGGTGGACTTGCTGCCTGTGAGCGCGATGACACGCTTCGCCAGATCCATCATCGACACTTCCTGCGGACCGCCGATGTTCACGACCTGACCACGCGCCGCGGGCGTGTTCATCAGGGACTGCAGCGCCGCCACGACGTCCTTCACGTGCGTAAAACACCGCGTCTGTTCACCGCTGCCGTACACCGTCAACGGCTGGCCGGCGATCGCCTGCTGCACAAACCGCGGAATCACCATGCCGTACTGCCCCGTCTGCCGCGGGCCGACGGTGTTGAAGAAGCGCACCACGATCACCGGCAACTTGCGCTCGCGTGCGTAGGCCAACGCCAGAAATTCATCCAGCGCCTTGCTGCACGCGTACGCCCACCGGTGTTTTGATGTCGCGCCCATCACCAGACTCGCGTCCTCGCGGAAGGGCACATCCGTGCTCAAGCCGTAGACCTCGGAGGTGGAGGCCACCAGCACCAGCTTCTTCTTCTTGTCGGCTTTGCGGAGCACGATGTCGGTGCCCTGCACGTTGTTCTCGATCGTGTT
>CAZLJG010000231.1:0-5400 GCA_964559545.1 uncultured Solibacteraceae bacterium
AGACCTCCGCATCCTCGGCGTCGTCATCACGATGCACGACAAACGGACTGCACTGGCTCGGGATATCCGCGCGCAGATCGACAAGGTCTTCGGCAGCAAGGTCTTCAAGACCGTCATCACGAAGAGCGTGCGACTTGAAGAGAGTCCCGCCTACAAGGAATCGATTTTTAAATTTGCGCCGGACTCATCCGGCGCCACCGAGTATTACCGGCTCTGTGAGGAGGTCATGGATCGTGTCTAAACGAGGATTGCCATCAAGCCTGAAGATGCGCCACGACGAACACTACGTCGACGCGCTCACCAATCCCGCCGGCGCACCCATCGGGCGGATGATTCCGATTGACCAGATCGACCCGAATCCCGACCAGCCGCGCCAGGTGATGGGCGACCTGTCCGAGCTCATGGCGTCGATCGCCGAGAAGGGCATCATCGAGCCGCTCATCGTTCGGCAGCGTGGCGGACGCTACCAGATTGTCGCCGGCGAGCGCCGTTACCAAGCTTCGGTCCAGGTTGGCATCCGCGAACTCCCGGTCGTCATCCGGGATGTCGACGACAACGAGATCATGGAAGTCGCGCTGGTTGAGAATATCCAGCGGAAGGACCTGAGCCCGTTTGAAGAGGCTGAAGCGCTTCACGTGCTGGCCGAGCGCTGTGGTTATACGCATGAGGACTTGGCGCGCCGGATGGGTAAGTCTCGTACCGCGGTCACTGAGTCGTTGGCTCTGGCGCAGATGCCCGTGGAGGTCAGAAACCTCTGTCGGCTGGCCGACATTTCCTCCAAGTCGTTGCTTTTACAGATAGTTAGGCATCAAGACCCGCAGAAAATGATCGCGTTCATCGAGCGTCTCACGCGGGACGGCTCAGGGGCGCCAGTTACGCGCGAGCAGGCCCGAAAGGTCGCTGCGAAGCCGAAGCCGGGGCGGCCAAAGGCGTTCGTGTTTCAGTATCGGCCGCCGACCAAGACCTTCAATCTGAAGCTCCAGTTCAAGAAGTCCGACGTTGACAAGAAGGAAGTTATCTCGGCGCTCGAGGACATTATCGCGGAGCTCCGAAAGGGTTAGGCTCGGCGAGCACGGGGCGCGCTGCCTGTGCTGAGCGCTCGGTGCATTAGTGCTCGGTGGCGTGCTAGGTGCCAGGTGCAGAGTGCCCAGTGCGCGGCGCCTTCGCGCCGCACCGCAGAACGAGAGTCGCGGCGTTGAGGGGTATCCGGGGCGGATTCAGCGTGCTGCATATTTATTCAAGCTGCGGGTTTCCGCTGGCGGCCGGCCAGGTCTTAATGGCAATGGTGCCGCCGCGACTGGGGATGCCGGTACGGCAGTGTAGGTGGCCGCACTGAGCACAAAGGCGGTCTTTGTGGCCAGCACCAGAGCACCGTGCACTGTAATAACATGACATAACATTGCTTATCAGACATTGTGAGAATGGTTAAAACAAGGCCCCTGTGGATAACTTGCGGACGCCGCCAAGCCCTGATCCCCGTGATATCGTCAGAATCCTCGACCCCGCTGAATGCGCACCCTAGATCGCTACCTGATTCGTGAAACCCTCGGGCCCTTTGCACTGGGCCTGGTGCTGTTCACGTTTCTGATCGCGATTCAGCCGATGCTCACGACGGCCGAGTTGCTGGTCTCCAAGGGCACGCCGATGCCCACGGTCGGCTATCTGCTGTTGACCCTGTTGCCGCATGCGCTCGGGTTGACCATCCCGATGGCGTTCCTGGCCGCGACCGTCATGGCGCTCGGCCGCCTCTCCGGGGATCGCGAAGCCGTGGCCTTGCTGGCCTGCGGTGTCAGCCCCCTCCGGATCCTGCGCCCCGTCCTTGGCCTGGCGGCCGTGGCGGCCGGGGCCACGTTCTACGTGCTGGTCTGGCTGATGCCGCAGGCCAACCAGACCTTCATCGACGCGCTGTTTGACCTGACCCAGAAGATGGCCGCGCAGGACGTCAAGACGCGGATGTTCTACGAGGGCTTTACGGGCAAGGTCATCCTGGTCTCGGACCGGACGCCGGAGGGCCACTGGAAAGAGGTCCTGCTGGCCGATACCTCCCAGCCAGGCCGGCCGGCGGTCCAACTGGCGGACACGGGCCAGCTGGTCATCGACGACCAGCGCCAACTGGTGAACATCGTCCTCGACAAGGTCTCCGGCTACCAGCCGATGCCGAGCACCGGCGAGTATCAACTGCAGCGGTCAGGCCGCGAGATCACCCAGATCGATCCCAAAGTGGTGTTTGGCGCCGCCAAGAGCCAGGCGCAGGACCTGAACGCCATGTCGCTCGAGGAACTGGATCAGGCCGCCGCGATGAAGGTGGCCGGGGGCCTGTCGCCTCACAACGAGATCATGTGGAAACAGCAACGGTTCTCGTTTCCCGTGGCCTCGCTGGTATTCGCGCTGATTGGATTGGCGCTCGGTCTCCATACCCGCAAAGAAGGCAAGATGGCCGGATTTGCGATCGGCATCGCCGTCATCCTGGCCTATTACGGAGTGATGGCCGTGTTCGAAGGACGGGCAAAGGCCGGCCAGTTTCCGGCGGTCTGGGCCCGGTGGATGCCCAACATCATCCTGGGCCTGGTCGGCGTCGCGTTGTTGTGGAACAAGATGCAGGGGACCGGTCGCGGCATCGAGGTGCGACTCCCCGCCCGGCTGCGCGCCTGGTGGCCGGGCACGCGTGCGGGGGCTGCCACCGCTGAAGGGGCGGCCGATGGGCGCTCCCAGGTCGTACTGGTGATCCGACTGCCCCAATTCACCATCTGGCGGCCGCAGTTGATGGATCTCTACGTCGGTGGCCGCTACCTCCGCACCATCGCGCTCGCCTTCTTCGGCCTCCTCTCCCTCTACTACATCGTCGAGTTCATCGAGATGTCCGAGAAGGTGCAGAAAGGCAACGCGACGCTGGGCATGGTGGCCGAGTACTTCTATTACGCGACACCGACCTTCGTGTATTTCGTGGTGCCGCTGTCCACACTGGTTGCGGTGTTGACGACCTTCGGGGGGCTGACCCGAACGAACGAGCTGACGGTGCTTCGGGCCTGTGGTGTGAGCCTCTATCGGACCGCGTTGCCGTTGTTGCTGCTCGCCGTGGTGTGGAGCGGCATTCTGTTTGTGCTTGAGGATCGCGTGCTGGCGCACTCACAACGGAAAGCGGAGATTCTCAAGGATCAAATCCGCGACCGGCCGCCCAAGAACTTCAATCTGGCGAATCGGAGCTGGCTCATCGGCCGGAAGGGCCCGATTTACCACTACGCCGTGTACGACGCGCGGCATCAGACGCTGTATCAGTTGTCGGCCTTTGAGACGGCGCGGGAGCCGTTTCGCCTGCTGAGCCACACGTGGGCGGCGCAGGTGGTGTTTCAGGATGGCGAGTGGCGGGCCACGGATGGCTGGGTGCAGACCTTTGCGCCGAATGGCACGGCGCGTCGCGAAACGTTCACGTCACGGGTGCTGGATCTCGACGCCCCGGAGGACTTCGGGACCGAGCAGGTCGAGGCGTCCTTCATGAATTACGGCGAACTGAGCGACTACATTGATCGCCTCGGCGAGAGTGGATTCAGCATCGCCGAACATCGGGTGGAACTGCATCGGAAACTCGCGTTCCCATTTGTCACGCTCGTGATGACGCTGCTGGCCGTGCCGTTTGGTGTGACCACGGGCCGTCGCGGCGCACTGTACGGCATTGGCCTGGCGCTGACACTCGCGGTGTCGTACCTGGTCATCTCGCACATCTTCATTGCCTTCGGGAATGCCGCGTTGCTGCCGCCGGTGTTATCGGCGTGGGCGACCAATCTCTGTTTCGCCGCTGGCGCGCTGGCGATGGTCTTTACCGTCCGGACGTGATCTCTGCGGGCGCCTGAGGCGCATGCAGCGACACAGCGGACAGCCGCAACTTCCCCGCTGCCCCTGGTGGCGTATGCGGGGCATCCACCACAAACAACAGCGACTGCAGGCGCGCGGCCACGGGGCGGCGTGAGGTCTCGCGGTCGGCCGGCGTGAAGTCGGCCAGCCGCACGCGCACGTCGCGTGGTGTGGTGTCGGCATACACCGATCGCACCCAGCGCTCGCCGCCGCCCCGGTCCTCGGGCAGTCGGACCTGGACCGAAAACCGCATCGGTCGATCCGCCACGACGGTGAAGCGAATCTCGTCGAAGCTCTCCGCTGGATCGAGCGGGTGGACCAACGCAGCGTATTGTCCGGGCGCGGCGCCTGTCACCAGGGAGAACGACCATTCCACCTGTGTCGCATCCGCGCGCCAGGTCGTTGTCGTTGCCGGATGGTGCTCGACCACCCAGCCCGTGGCAGAGGCATCAGTCGCAATCAAAATTTCGCGGCCGGATGCTGGTGGTGCTTCGGGGACCTCCGGCACGTCGGCCGGGGCCACATACACGGGTGCACTGACAATCCATGGCACGTCGTGGCCCGGCCAGCGCACCTCGACGCGATACAGCCCCGGCTCTGCGATCGACGTCTGGGTCTTCCCCGCCGAGGCGGCGATCTCCCGCCCGCGATGCCACACCGACACAATGGCGTCCGGTGCGCCGGCTACCTCCGCAGTGAACACCTCTGCAGTGCGGGTGGTCGTCAGCACGGCGGGCTGCGCAATGGCCGTGACCGCCGAGTACGTCTGCCCCATTCGCAACGCCAGGAGCACACGCGCGGCGTCCCACGCAGCGTTGTCACTGAGCGGCTCGGTCAGCCACACACCTTGTACCAGCGTGCGAAACATGTCGGCGTACGACGGACGCGCGAAGATCGTTCGTGCGGCGCGAGGCTCGCTCTGCTCGTCGAGGCCGATGCGCGCGTGGGCGTCCACGGCCGCGAGTCCAACGATGGGTCGCGTTCGCGCCCAGGAGTCCCACCGGCGGAGCGTGGCCTGTGGGCGCGTGAACAGACTCGCGATGGCCGGCGCCGGTCGCGCGACTGAATGGAGCGCGGCCTGCAGCAGCCGCCGCGTGGGATCATCGCGCCACTCGGAGTCGGCATTGATCCACTCAATGCCGTCGGCACTCCGGCCTGTCCATCGCAGATCGCGCTTCCCGGAATCCGGGTGCGCCGCAACGGTCCAGCCGCCCAGGCGATGCGCATCCTCGATCACGTCACGCGACTCGCCCCCCAACGGATACGGGGCAGCATCGCGCAGGCCCAACACCACGAGATGTCCTTCCCTGGTGGATACCTCCACGCCGTCGATGACCAGCACTCCGTGTCGATAGGACGGCGGCTCCGGCACGCGCGCGGCATCCCCGTGGTCCGCAAGAATCACGAACTGCACGCCGGCCTCGGCCGCGGCCTTCGCCACGTCGTCAATGCTGCCGCTCCCGTCGGAGCGGGTGGTGTGAATGTGGTACGCGCCAAACACGGTGGTTGGCGGCGGCGTAATTGCCAGGACGGTCGTCGCGGCCGGCGGGG
>CAZLJG010000232.1:0-3149 GCA_964559545.1 uncultured Solibacteraceae bacterium
GCCTCGCATCGCTTGCTCTGGATGATTCGCCCGAGCCAGTCGGGCGAGAGCATCTTTGCGCATTGTCCGGGGATTCGTATCGCGTACCCGTCGAACGCGCAGGATGCGGCCGGGCTGCTCCGCACGGCCATCCGGTGCGACGACCCGGTCCTGTTCCTCGAACACAAACATCTGTATCGCCAGACCTACAACAAGGGCGAATACACCGGACCGGATTACATGATTCCGTTCGGCAAGGCCGCGGTGAAGCGCGAAGGCACGGACGTCACGGTGGTGACCTGGGGTGCGCTGGTGCAGCGGACCTTGCTCGCCGCGCAGCAGGCCGAAAAGGAAGGCGTGAGCGTAAAGGTGCTCGACCTGCGCACAATCATGCCGTATGACTTCGACGCCATTGCCGACGCGGTGAAGGCCACCAATCGCCTGATCATTGCCCACGAGGATCAGCTGACCTGTGGCTTTGGCGCGGAACTGGCCGCCCGCACGGCGAGCGACCTGTTCGAATACCTCGACGCGCCCGTGAAACGCGTCGCCGCGATGGACTGCCCGGTGGCCTACTGCCCCGATCTCGAAGAAGTGATCCTGCCGGGTTCCGCCGATGTGCTCGCCGCGATTCTGGAGACGGCGAAGTACTAAGGTGGCGGCGTTGGCGGTGGCCGCGCTGGCCACCGGCGTGAGCGCCTCACAATCCACCGAAATTCTTCGACCGGCCGGCGGCCTGTCACAACGTGTCTGTGACGCCCTCTATGAACCCATCGCACTAACGCAGGCGAGCGACGGGCGTTATCTGTTGCTCGACCGGCGCGCGCACACGGTGTACTCGGTCGATCGCACCGGGGCGAGACTCACAAAAATACTTGAAGCCGGCATGCAGAAGGGTGAGGTGCTGCAGCCGGCGGCGCTCAGTCTGGCTCCCGACAACGCGTATGCGATCTCCGATGCGCCGTTCGGCCAGGAGCGCATCCAGGTGTTCACGGGTGCCGGGTCGCAGATTCGTGCGTTCCTGCGACCGGGCCTGACCACGCCGAGACTGACGATGGGACCGTTGATTCTGAACGGGGTGGGGTCGCTGCAGTTCACCGGCACGTCGTTTTTTATCAACGCCCCTGAGTCCGGCGCGTTGATTTCGGAACTCGACCTGAATGGAGATCCGATCCGGCACTTCGGGTCGCTGCGCGCGACCGGTCACGAGGCCGATCGCAACGTGCATCTCGCGCTGAATCTCGGTCTCGCGCTGCCCGGTCGCGACGGCAGCGTGACCTTTGTGTTCCAGACGGGTGTCCCGAGGTTCCGCAAGTACGACGCGACAGGAACTCTCGTGTTTGAGCGCCACATCGAAGGGTCGCAGCTCGATCCCTACCTGCAGCTGCTGCCGACCGTGTGGCCCACCAGGAAGATTGGGGACGGCACCTACCCCGTCGTCTCGCCGACCATCCGCACGGCGGCCCTGGATGGAGCCGGCAATCTCTGGGTCAGCCTCGTCGCGCCCTACACCTATGTCTACGATCCTCGCGGGGATCGTCTGCGCACCGTGCAGTTCGACGGCACCGGGGGCGCGTCACCCAGCAGTCTCTCGTTCAGCCGCGCCACAGGCCGCGCCCTCGTCTTACCGGGGTGTTACGAGTACGACGTGAAGTAGGGCGCGCTGGGGTTCAGCGCGCCGGTGCCAGCGTCAACGTGTACGCGCGTTCCTTCTCCACGCGTGGCCGCGAGTACACGAGCGGGAAAAATTCGTCGCGCGCCCAGAGTGCGTGCAGGTTGCTGAAAAACGGGCTTTCGGGTTGCGCGGATTGGCCGGGAACGTTGGTGATCAGGGACCGATCCCAGTCGGCAACATCGAGTATCTCGCGGTAACTGGCGCCTGGCGCGGCGACGGTGCCGGTGCCCCCTGGCCGTTCGACCGTCGCGAGACTGTACGCCGGCACGAGGGGGAACGGGAATGTCCGTGTGTGGATTCTGCCCCAGCGCCACTGAGCCCAGTCGGCCCCTTGTGATGACACCAATTCGGCCACAGCCTTGGAGAGTGTCGCTTCGTGTTCGGCCTTGCGTGCATCTGCGGAGCGCGCGCTGTCGCGCTCGGTGGCGGAGGACAGGCCGCGCCACACGTCGTACACCGCGCCAGCCGCAGAGTCGGTCGTCAACACCGCGTCCCACGCGGCCAGCAGCCGGCGCGCGCGCTCGACATCCGCGTTATCGGACGTCCAGCCACGGAACAACGCGAGCTCGGCTTCGGCACGCAGATGCCTGGCATCCAGCTGCATGCGCCGATGATCGTCAAGCGTGAAGGCCTTCGGCGTGTCGAACAACTGCATCAACCGTGTGATGCGGTCGTACGGCAGATTCGCGGACGACTTGAACATCAGGGGCGGCGAGTAGCCCTTCGGCTGGATGTTGTGATTGGCGGTCGCGATGAATCCGCGATCGGGATTGAACTCCTGCGGCAGGTCGCGCCTGAAGCCGTTCCATTCGTACGCGCCGGTGCCGGGCACGGGAAGACGCCCCACCCACGACCGCCCCTCAGGACCAACCGCGCGGCGGTCGGGTGTGAGCGCGGCAGCGATCCATGAGATGTTGCCATCCACGTCGCCACAGATCAGGTTCTCACTCGGGGCCTTCCAGTACATCGCCTGGGTCTGGAATTCCTTGCAGTCCTTCGACTGCGCCAGACGCAACCCACCGAGATACGGTGCAGTCCCCGGCTCAAGCAACGCCGACCGCAGCACGTAGGCCTTGTGCCGCGTCGCATCCTCGTGGAACACGGGGCCATGCCGGGTGAACTTGAGCTCCACCGTCTCGGTGGCGCCCCCCTTCACGCGCACCTCCTCCCGCACGATGCGCACGGGTTCCCACTGTCCGCGAAACCGCACTTCGTTGGGGTTCGCCGGGTTGACGTCCTCGACGTACACGTCTTCCATGTCGGTCCCCACGATCGTGAGTCCCCACCCAAGCCGATCGTTGTGCCCGATCGCGACGCCGACAAACGGCACCTCGCCTGACCCGATCACATTCCACCCCGGCGCATTGAGGTGCACGACGTAGCGAAGCGACGGATGCGTCACGGTGCGATGCGGGTCGTTCACCACGACTGGTTTGCCGGTCGCAGAGAGACGGCCGCTCACGACCCAGTTGTTTGATCCCGGTGGATCAGGCGG
>CAZLJG010000232.1:3249-5351 GCA_964559545.1 uncultured Solibacteraceae bacterium
ACACCACCCTGTCGTCCCGTCGTCGTCACGTTGTCATCGATGATCGACAGGTCGAGTCCTTCAGGAAGCGCCAGGTCGTCCCATGGATCGGGTGCCCGTTGTTTGTTGGCCGCCTCGCGGCCAAGGCGGACGACAGAGCGGGCAAGGTTGAGTTCGGCCGTTGCGTCACCAAATGTCGCTGTGCGCAGCACCACCGTCTCGGCCGTCCACGGATCGGGCGTGATGCCCGTGAGCGTGAATTCAAGCGGCAGGTTGGTTCGATGCGCCGCGATGAAGGCGTTCACTCCGGCCGCGTAGGCTTCGAAGATCCGTTTACCTTCGGGGTGATAACTCGTCCATTCACGATCGTCCATCGGGCCTCGGTACCTGAGCAGCCGGGCCTGACGGTCGCGCCCGACCGCCTGCGGGCCGAGGATCTCGGCCATGCGGCCTTCCTTGTCGCGGCGCCACAACTCCATCTGCCACAACCGGTCCTGCGCCATGACGTACCCCTGCGCAAAAAACAGGTCGTCCGTGTTCTGCGCGTAGATGTGCGGAATGCCCCATCGGTCGCGAATCACCTCCACCGACTCGCGCAGTCCCTGCAAGCGTTGCTCCCCATCAAGCGTGGCCAGCGAGGCACGGGCCAGCTCGCGCAGTTTGGGGTCGGGCGTCTGCTGCGCGCGCGGCCCGATTGTGAGGAGAACGAGAACGGTGACAATCCCGGCAAGGGTACCGGCGATGGAGGGTTTCAGTCGCGCCATGCGCGGAAGCTTACCTGACCAGCGGACCCTCGGTGTTGATGACCAGCACCGTCCGCCCGGCCAGCGGCGGCAGGCCGCGCGGAGCCAGCAGGGCTGCCACGCCGGCGGCCCCCGACGGTCCGCTCCGCACAATCGGGTCACCAGGCAGTGGGTGCGCGAGGCGACGTACGGCCGCGTCCACGTCCGCGTCCGTCACCGTGACGGCAGCGTCCACGGTCGCCTGCAGGATGGGCCACGCGATCGTGCTCACTTCGGCGCAACGTAATCCCACCATCGATGTCGGCGCGGCCTCGGGCAGCGCAGTTCTGACACCAGCACGCAGCGATGCCCCGACACATGCCGACCCTTCCGGTTCAACGACCACAAATCGCGGGCGATGGGCACCAAAGGTCGTCTCGAGCCAGCCCCCGACGGCGCCCGCAAGTGAGCCGACACCCGCCTGCACCATCACCACCATGTCTCGAACCTCTCCCGCAAAGGCGCCAGCGGCTGCGACCTCGTCGAGGATGTGGGTGTACCCCGCCATGATCCAGCGCGGCACATCCTCGTAGCCCGGCCATGCCGTGTCGGACACAATCGTCCACCCGTGCGTCTGCGCCTCGGCGGCCAGCAGGCGCACCGTGTCGTCATAGGCCACCGACGTGACGGTGACCTCGGCACCTTCGTCGCGCAACGCCACCACACGAGCGGGATCGGTTCCGGCGGGCACGTAGATGCGCGCGGTGAGTCCGTGGTCACGCGCGGCACGCGCGACCGCACGACCGTGATTGCCGGCCGTCGCGGCGGCGAGGGTCGTCACGGGCTGTCGCGCAGATGCGAGCACGCGGGCGACCGCGTACCGCACGCCAACGATCTTGAAGGCGGGCAGCCCGAAGCGCGCCGATTCATCTTTCACAAGGAGCCGACCGGCACCGACCTGCCGCGCCAGGGCCGGAAACTCCCACAACGGCGTCGCGGGGGCGTGGGCGTCGCTGTAGAACCGGCGAACTGCGACCAGATCGTCAGTCACAAACAGAGGGCGCATCGTGGTTACCCGGCGAGCACGATCCCGACGAGTCCAACCAGCGCCACCAGCAGGGCTCCGGGAAGCGCGAACCGCAACCACCGGCCGTAGGTGATCTTCGCGCTGACGATCATCGCGAGCAACGCTCCGTTGGTGGGCGTCAGCATGTCGCACAGCCCCGCACCGGTCTGAAACGCGATCACGGCCGCATCACGGGAGAACCCGAGCAGGTCCGCCAACGGCGCCACAATCGGCATCGTCAACACCGCCTGCCCGCTCATGGTCGGCACGGGGATATGGAGCAGCGCCTGCATCGGCACCATCAACAGCGCCGCGGTGATCCCGGGTACCTGCAT
>CAZLJG010000233.1:0-3700 GCA_964559545.1 uncultured Solibacteraceae bacterium
CAGACCAGAGCGTAGCCGAAAATTACACCGCTGAAACATGGCTGCGATAAGGTGACCCTCGAAGTGAGGGCTTCCTGATGGATCGACGAGATTTTCTGCTGAAGACGGCGGCGGTAGCCACGGGCGCGGTCGTGCCTCTGCAATCTCTGCTGGCCCGGGCTGCCACAGGCGCGCCGATTCGCCAGACCCTGGGTTATGGCCCGCTGGCGCCCGTCAACGACTCGACCACCGGCCTGCCACTTCTGCACCTGCCGCCCGGGTTCACGTATTTCACCTTCGGCTGGACGTAGGACCCGCTTGACGACGGCTCGCCGACTCCGGCGATGCATGACGGCATGGCCGCGTACCCGCTGCCTGGCGGGTTGGTCCGGCTGATTCGGAATCACGAAGTGAGCACCGCGCCGGCGTTTGCCGCGTCACCCGCCTACGACCCGGCCGCGGGTGGGGGCACGACGACGATCGATGTCGACCTCGTGAATGCGAAGGTCATCCGCAGCGGAGCCAGCCTCGCCGGCACGATCAGGAACTGCGCAGGCGGCCCGACGCCGTGGGGCAGTTGGCTCACGTGCGAGGAGACGGTAGCTTCGCCGCAGAGTGATCCGCGCCTGTCGCGCGATCACGGCTGGATCTTCGAAGTGCCTGTTGATGGACGCGCCACGGCCGAGCCGCTCAAGGCCATGGGGTGCTTTGTCCACGAAGCCATCGCTGTCGACCCCGCGACAGGCTACGTGTACGAGACTGAAGACGCCACCGAATCCGGTTTCTACCGGTTCATCCCCAAGGAACGCGGCCGGATGACGTCAGGCGGAACGCTCGAGATGCTCGCGATCAAGGGGTCGCCGCAACTCGATACGCGCAAGGGCCAGAAGAATGGCGTGACGTATCCCGTCGAGTGGGTCCCCATCGCTCGACCGGAACAGGCGCACGTCGACGCGGAGAAGCGTGACGGCACCGGAGTCTTTCAGCAGGGCTTCAAACAGGGCGGCGCCATCTTCGCCCGGCTGGAAGGCGCGTGGTACGGCAACGGCGCGATCTTCTTCACCGCGACGTCAGGTGGCGATCGGCAGCGTGGACAGGTATGGGAATACACGCCGGCCACCGAGTCGGTGCGGCTGGTGTTTGAGTCGCCGGGCTGGGACATCCTCGACTACCCGGACAACCTGTGTGTGAGTCCACGCGGAGGCCTCGTGTTGTGTGAGGACGGCAGCGGCGGTGCGAACTTCGTGCGAGGCCTGACACTCGACGGACAGATCTTCGACTTCGCCCGTCAGAGTGTCGTGCTCAAGGGGGAGCGCAACGGATTCGCAGGCGACTTCCGCTCCATGGAAGTTGCCGGTGTCACGTTCAGTCCCGATGGCCGCTGGCTGTTGTTCAACGTCCAGACGCCCGGCATCACGTTTGCGGTGACCGGGCCCTGGGCGAACGGCGTGTTGTAGGATTCGCCGATGCGAAAACGACGACTGAGCGGCGCGACGCTGGTGTGGCTGATCGGCAGTGCGGCGGGCCTGGCGGCCTGGCCGGCAATCGAACGCGTCGTGGTCGCGATGGGCGCCGAGACGGGCTTCGAGCAGGCGATTCCCGGCAGCACGTTGCGGTGGTTCAAGGGCAACACCCACACGCACACGCTCAACAGCGACGGCGACAGCACCCCCGACGATGTCGTGCGCTGGTATCGGGAGCATGGCTATCAGTTCGTGGTGCTCACCGATCACAACTTCCTGACGAAGGTTGACGGACTCAACGCCCTCCACGGTGCCGACGAGAAGTTCCTCGTCATCAAAGGCGAAGAAGTCACGTCGTCGTTTCAGTCGAAGGCCGTGCATGTGAATGGGCTCGATGTGGCCTCGCTGGTGGAGCCGACGCGCAACGCCACGTCACTTGTCGCCACCATCCAGGGAAATGTTGATGGAATCCGGAAGGCCAACGGGATTCCGCACATCAACCATCCGAACTTTCTCTGGTCGATGACCGCTGATGATCTGCGCAAGGTGTCGAACAACCGGCTGTTTGAGATCTATAACGGCCATCCCACGGTGCACAACGAGGGTGGCGGCGGCGTCGCAGGCCTTGAGCAGGTGTGGGATCAGTTGCTCACCTCGGGGCAGGAGATCTACGGCATCGCGGTGGACGATGCGCATGTGTTCAAGCAGCCGGGGAACATGAATGTGGCCGGACCGGGGCGCGGGTGGGTGGCCATCCGTGCGGCCCGGCTCGAAGCGCGCGCGTTGCTTGAGGCGCTTGAGCGCGGGGATTTTTATGCGTCAACGGGCGTCGAATTGGCCGACGTCCGGGCGACGCCAACGACTTTGACCGTCGAAGTGCGGCCGCGCGGCGACTTCAAATACCGCGTTCAGTTCATCGGGCGGGATGGCCGCGTGCTGCTCGAATCCGTGCAGCCGTCGGCGACCTACACGTTCACCGGGCAGGAAGGCTACGTCCGGGCCAAGGTCATCGACAGCATGGGCCACGCGGCCTGGATTCAGCCTGTGTTCGTCAAGTAACAGTGGTCGGGGGTCCAGGGTCCAGGGTTCGGGTCCACTGGGTCCAGAGGTCCAAGGAACGCGGGCCGGTTGATCGCGTATTGTTACGCAGGAGATTCCGATGACCCGACGTGCTGTGCTTTCCGTGTTCGCTCTTCTTCTTGCCATTCCGACCCTCCATGCCGCCCCTGTCCAGGACCTGACGGGCAAGTGGAATGGCACCTTCATCATGACCGTGGACGGCCAGCAGAACGATGACGTGGCCGAGATGACCCTGACCCAGAAGGGCGCCGTGCTCACGGGCACCGTCGGGCCGAATGCCGACCAGCAGTGGGCGATTGCCAACGGCAAGGTGGATGGCACCAAAGTGACCTTTGACGTGGATGCCAACGGTCCGGTGATCAAGTTCACGCTGACGCTTGTGGACGGTCGCCTGAAGGGTGATGCCGCCGCGTCGATGGACGGCCGGTCGATGACCGCCAAGGTGGACGTCGGACGAACCAAGTAATTAGCGGATGGCCGCCCGGAGCCCGGTGAAGGCTTTGCCGTGCACCTGACGCACGCCGCTCCGTTCGAGTAATTCCGCCACGTTGTCTTTCGTGATTGCGCCTCCGGCCAGAATGTCGATTCTGCCGGAGGCCTGATCCAACAGCCGCCCCAACTGTGCGGCGCCGTCCGGCGCATTCCCTGGACCACCCCCCGTCAGCACCACCGCCACACCGAGATCGACCAGCGTTTCCAAGCCTGCGGATTGGTCGCGCAGATGATCGAACGCGCGGTGGAAGCCGACGGTCATCGGCCGCGCCGCCGCGATCAACTCAGACATCAACTCACGGTCGATTTCTCCGGTCGCTGTCAGCGCCCCAAAGACCACGCCCGGTGCTCCGGCCGACTTCGCCGCCGCGATGTCGGCGAGCATCACGGCCGCGTCGTGCCGGTCGTACACAAAGTCGCCCACCCGTGGCCGGATGAAGACATGGATCGGTGTCTTCACCAGCGCCAGCGCTCGCGTGACCAGCCCAATCGAGGGCGTGACCGCGCCGTCGTGCAACAACCCGCACAACTCGATGCGATCGACCCCTTCGGCCTCGGCCGCCATCGCGCCGCCGATGGACTCGACGGCGGCTTCGATGAAGAGGGAATTCGGCAGTGGCGCTTTCACAGGTCATGTTCTACCATGCCCGCCTCAGACAATCAGGGAGGGCGATGTGAATCAGAGT
>CAZLJG010000233.1:3710-5347 GCA_964559545.1 uncultured Solibacteraceae bacterium
ATGGACTCGACGGCGGCTTCGATCAAGAGGGAGGAGCGCGTGATCACGGCGCGATCATACTTGCCGATTCGTCTCGGTGCGCAGTCCCGTCACCGGCTCGCAGTGGCGGCTCTCCGGCTCGCCGACGCGGGAAAAACACCCTTCCAGGGTGTTTTTCGAACTGACGCCTTCGCGTCGCTCGCAGTCGAGTCGCCCCTGCAAACCGACGCCGGGACCGCGGGTGTCGGTGGTCGGGTTGCATCTCGTGGTATCCATGCGTCATGCGTTTAATGACATGGAATTGCCGCGTCGGAGCGTTTAGGAAGAAAGCGGCTCGGATGGCCCCCTATTCGCCCGATGTCCTTGTGGTGCCGGAGGTCGAGCGGCTCGACGGTCTTCTCTTTCTCGATGGCGAACGACAACCGACCTTCAGCGATCGCGTTGCAAGGCCTGGCGAACCCCGTGGACTCGGTGTGTTTTCATACTCCGGCGTTCGGATGGAGCGGGCCTTCAACGAGACGACCGAACTGCCAGGGTTTGCGCCGTTCCAGGCCGAGCGCGGCCAGACGGCGTTTCAGGTAGCCGCCGTGTGGACCTTCCAAACCCCGAGTGCTGCGACATCTTACAGACAGGCCCACATTGGGATCGCCCAATGGGCGGATTGGATCCGCCGGTCACCGACAGTCATTCTTGGCGACTTCAATCTGGCCGCCAACTTCCAAGGAGGGAAGTCGTGGCGCGACTTGACTGATCTCCTTGCGCCATTGGGATTAGTCAGCGCGTATCACCACTTCTACCGTGAAGACCCGGGACGCGAGAGCCGTCCCACACACTTTCATCGAGGGAAGGCCGACGCCACCTGGCACATTGACTACTGCTTTATCCCGAAGACATGGGCGAATCGAGTGACCAACGTCGAGGTTGGCACGTATGACGAGTGGCGAGACGTCAGCGACCACGCGCCGCTAATTGTGGACGTTGACTTGGAATAGGTCTACCATGCCCGCCTCAGACAATCAGGGAGGGCGATGTGAATCAGAGTTCCTCGGCGCCGGCGGCGATGACGGGTCAGGTCACGTTGGGCAACGGACAGGTGCGCACGCTTGCGTCTCCAGGCAAGCGGCTCGTGGCGCGACTTATCGATTTCTGCGTGTTGTGGGTGGGCTCGACGGTGGTGGCCATGTTCGGGTTCGGGAGCGGCCTCGCTGTTGGAGCCACCGGCACCGATGCGGGCATCATCGCGATGATCATGGCCTTCGCCGCCGCGACAATGACCATTGTCATCCTCTCGATTGCCTATGAAATCACGCTGATCGCGCTGAAGGGCCAGACAGTGGGGAAGATGGTCATGAGCATCCGTGTGGCCCGCGCCGACAACGGCGACCTGCCCGGCTGGGGCAAGGCCTCCGGACGATGGGCGCTGCCGTGGCTGCTTGGTTTGATTCCGCTCATCGGCTGGATCGGCACCGCGCTGACCTATCTCTCCATCACCTGGGATGACCGTCGCCAGGGCTGGCACGACAAGGCGGCGGGCACGGTGGTGACGGAAGGCTGAGTGGATGGGCGGATACACCGCCGAAACATTCGGCGGCTAGGCTGGGTCCCAGGAGGCAGATATGACAATGCCGCTCATGGTGGGACTGGTCGTCGGCGCGCTG
>CAZLJG010000234.1:0-5307 GCA_964559545.1 uncultured Solibacteraceae bacterium
GCGCGCTTCTGATCACGCGTGAGCTCAAACCGCGCGCGGGGATCCTTGTGTTCGCCGCCCGGGCGCCAGTCGCGGCCGCGCCGCGGCTCCGCGCCCGGCTCACGACGCGGCCGTTTCTCGCGCGCCGCCGTGGCCGCGAGCTTGATGGCGGCCTGTGCCGCGTCGGGAGACTCCCAGACCCTGCCACGCTCGAACCAGCGCAACGCAACCGTCGGCTGGGTGCGCTGCAGCTGCTTGAACGCGGGGACGAGGTCCTCACGTTCGCGCGCGCGGAACGACGTCGGCACGTCGCCGACGAGAATGACCCAGCAGCGGTGTGGGGTGGCCATGGTGTTACTGTCGCTCCAGTCTCTTGAGTTTTTCGATCAACGTCGTGCGTTTGATGTGCAGAAGATCCGACGCGAGACGTTTGTTGCCGCCGCTTTTCTCAAGCGCGCGACGAATAAGGTTCCGTTCAAAGTCGCAGACCAGCTGGTCGAACTCGACGCCCGACTCCCCCATCGGCACATCGTCTGCTGAGACGACGACGGGTCTGGACCGCATGTCTTCGGGCAGGTCGTCCACTTCGATCTGGGCTCGACCTGGAGACAACGCAAACGCCCGCTCCATGACGTTTTCGAGCTGCCGGACATTGCCCGGCCATCCGAACGCCATCAGCGCCTGTTGTGCGTCCTGTGCCAGTGTGACACGTCCGCGGGCCGGTGTGGCGTGACTCAGTCGATCGAGAAAGTGCTGAGCCAACAGCGGAATATCCGCGCGCCGCTCGCGCAATGCGGGCACGTGCACCGGGATGACATTCAGCCGATAGAACAAGTCCTCCCGGAACGTGCCGTCGTGCACCATCTGCTGGAGGTCGGAATTGGTCGCCGCGATCACACGCACGTCAACCTTGATGGTGTGTGAATCCCCCACCCGCTCGAACTCGCGCTCCTGGAGCACACGCAGCAGCTTCACCTGCAGCGAGGGACTCATCGTCCCGACTTCATCAAGAAACAACGTCCCGCGATGCGCCTGTTCGACGCGGCCCTGCCGGTTGGCGATCGCGCCAGTGAACGCGCCGCGCACATGACCGAAAAGTTCGGCCTCAAGGAGGGTCTCGGGAATGGCGCTGCAGTTGATCGCCACAAACCGCTGCATCCGCCTGGGACTTGCATCGTGAATGGCCCTGGCGGCGAGTTCCTTGCCGGTGCCGGTCTCTCCAGTGACAAGGACGGTACTTGTCGTGGCGGCGACCGTCTCCAGTAACTCGAGGAGTTTCTGAATGACTGGTGTCTGGCCGATGATGCCGCCGAGTTGATAACGCCCGCGCAGCTGCTCCCGGAGGTACGCGTTCTCCGCGCGGAGCCGGCGCTTCTCGACGGCGGTCTGGAGCACATGGACCAGTTCCTCGAACTGGAACGGCTTGGTGATGAACCCCTCCGCGCCGAGTCGAGTCACTTCGACCGCTTCCTTGACCGTGCCAAATCCCGTAATCACCACGGCAATGATGTCGGGGTACCGCGTGAAGGCTTCGTCAAGCACCTGACGGCCATCAACGCCGGGCAGGCGCAGGTCCGTCAATAGAATGTCGAACGCGAAGCCACTGAGTCGCTCGAGGGCCTCTTCTCCAGTCGCCGCCTGCGCCACGCGATAGCCCTGCTCGGAGAGGCGCTCGGCCACAACCTCCCGATAGGCCGCCTCGTCTTCAACGAGCAGCAGGTGCAGGGGGGCCGGATCTTCTGTGGACATCAGTGACTGTGCCGGTATCTTGACACCGCACTACAGTTCCACTCAAGGCCCGCCGATAGTCCCGGGCGTATGCTTGAACGGAAGACGGTGTCCATTCCCCGTGCGTGCGACGTGGTCGGTGTCAGTCGGCGGACCATCTACAACTGGATCTCAAGTGGCAAGGTGCAGTACGTCCGCACGGCCGGCGGATCTGTCCGAATCTTCGAAGACACGTTGTGGCGCGATGCGCAGCCACCCGTGGATCCCCCTTTCGATCTGCACAAGAGCGCGTAGGTGTTCGCCATGACAACGCCGCCCCTCACGTCGCGGGCAGACCAGGACCTGACGCGGCTCTTCCATTCGCTGAACAACCACTTGGGCATCATCCTGGCCAACGCCGAGCTCCTTGAGCACCGGCTCGCCGATGAGCAGCATCGGGCTCGCGCCGGCCAACTGGTCGCCAGCGCCCTCGATGCCATCCAGGCGTCCAACCAGATCCGGCAGCTCGCGGCGACCCCAAAAGAGAGTTAACTGTCAATATTTTGGCATTTTGCCAAGCAATAACGTCACGATATTGACCACTTTCTCACGCTTCGGCACACTGTTGCACACACCTTCACTGTGGCTTGTACTGAAGTAAATATCTGTACCTAAAGCACTTAGCACCACATCAACCCACCCACCCAGCAGCCCACCAGCCCAGCCGTGTGGTCTGGCACCCATGTTGCTCAATCAGGGAGTGAGCCGGTATCGGACCGGCGGCTTTTGGGAGGTTTCATGGCACACGCGCAACTGGAAGGGCATCAGCACGAACGGGTCGTCGCGACCCTGCCCTTTGTCGAATCCCTCGCCCGCCGGATGGCTTCGACCATGCCCCATTCGATTGATGTGTCGGACCTCGTGCAGGACGGCGTCATTGGTCTGATGGACGCTGCGCACCGGTTTGATGCGTCCCGCGGCATCAAGTTCGAGACGTTTGCCGAACGACGCGTCCGCGGCGCGATGATCGATGCCCTGCGACGCGACGCCTGGCCGCGTGGTGTGCGTCGCGTCCGTCGTGAGCTCGAGGCCGCGCGTGAGTCGCTGCGTCGCGAACTTGGTGCGGAACCGACATTGGCCGACCTTGCCAAACGTGTCGGCACGGACGAAGGGCGCCTCGAGCGCACCATCCTCCGCATCAACACGATTGAATCCACGTCGCCGCTCGCCAACCTTGAGTCGGTCGACACGGCCTCATTGCCGGCGGTGCTGGTGCCGAGTGAACCGACGGCGCCCGACCGTGAGTACGAACAGCAGGAACTGCGCGTGCGCATCCGCCAGGCCATGGCGACGCTGCCTGCGCGTGAACGCAAGTTGATCAGCCTCTACTATTTCCGTGGCGCCACCATGAAGCAGATTGGCCAGGAGATCGGCGTGAACGAATCGCGCGTCTCCCAGCTGCACGCCCGCGCGATGTCGCGGCTGCGCAAGGCCATGTCGCCGCAGGCGCCTGGTGAGGTTGTCCAGTTCAAATCGCGCGCAGTGGCCTGATTAGCGAATCAGCTCGCGCGCGGTCCGCACAAGATCACGCAACCGGAACGGCTTCGCGAGCCAGCGACATCCGCTGCGCTCCAGGAACTGTTCCGCCTCGGTGCCGGCTACATCCCCCGTCACAAACAACAAGCGGCGCGTGAGTGCGGGCGCGGTTGATGCCAGATGGTTGAAGAAGGCCATCCCATCCACGCGCGGCATCTTCAGATCACAGACGATCACATCGTAGGCACGAGACTGGGTTCGCTCAATCGCCTCTTCGCCGTCGTTGGCGCGGTCCACCTCAAACCCGGCGTCGCGCAACGCATCAGCCACGGCTTCTCCGAGCGCCAGTTCGTCTTCCACCACAAGCGCGCGCGTGCCGACCGGCACCGTCTCAAGCGTGACAGCCGACGGGGCCGCCGCGACCGGCCGCACGCCGGTGCCTCCTGACGGGAGTTCCAGAACAAACGCCGCACCGCCACCTCCGGGAGACGACACCGAAATCCGTCCGCCGTGTTCCTGCGCAATCGCGTACGCGACCGTCAGCCCCAGGCCCGTACCCTTGCCGACGGCCTTCGTCGTGAAGAACGGATCAAAAATCTTCTGCTGCACATCGTCAGGCACACCGGGGCCGTCGTCGCTCACTTCGAGGAAGACGGCGTCGCGATCCGGTTCATGCCACGACCGCAGCACCATCAGGCCGCGTCCATTCGCACCCAGCATCGCGTGTTCCGCGTTGATGACCAGATTGAGCAGCACCTGTTGAATCTGATGCGGATCCGCAAACACCGGCGGCAACCCCGCCGCCAGCGCCTCGACGATGACGACGTTGGAGACACGTTGTTCGTAGGCTCTCAGCGCGAGCGTGTCGCGCACAACCTGATTCACATCCACCATCGTCCGTGTCGTGTGCCGCTTGCGCGCAAACGTCTGCAGATTGCGAACGATGCGGGCGGCGCGCTCGGCGGCGTTGTGGATCGCGTCGATGTCGCGACGGGTGGGGTCGTCGTGCCGGCGACCGGCCAGGCGTTCAGCGCAGGCAAGAATCGTCGCGAGTGGATTGTTCAGCTCGTGTGCGACGCCAGACATCGTTTGTCCAAGCGCGGCGAGTTTTTCCGCTTGCGAGAGCTGATGGAAGACGTCGCGTGCCTGGTCTTCGAGCTTTTTGCGCTCGGTGACATCACGCATGACCGCTTCGATGCGCAACACGGACCGGTCCGGCGCGATGGCCTCCGCGCGAGCGGTGACTTCGATCCAGCAGCCGGTGCCATCGGCGCGACGCAGGCGGAGGAGATGGTCGTGGGCCGCGCCATCGCGCCGGAGCAGTGCGAGGAACCCGTCACGCGCCTGGGCGTCCACAAAACGTTGGGTATCAAACGGGCGCACGTCGGCGGCATCGAGGGTGTCGTCCCAGCCGAAGATGAGCCGCAGGAAGGGGTTGGCGGCGAGCGTCGCGGAGTCATCAGGCCCGATCAGGCCGATGTACAGACCTGCGCGCAACCCGTGAAACAGATTCAGAAATGCGTCGTTGCCGAGTGTGCCGGGCACGGGGATTCCGGCTACACCTTACCATCTCGATTACACTCCCAGAACGATGTTTGCAACACGAGTACTCGAAGGGCAGACCGCCATCGTCACCGGTGGCGGCACAGGGATTGGTCTGGCGATTGCCGGTGCACTTGGGCAGATGGGGGCCAATCTGGTGATTGCCAGCCGCAACCCCGACAATCTGGCGCGCGGAGCAGCGACACTCACGGCGGCCGGCCATGCCGTTGCGACGGTGCAGGTGGATGTGCGTGTGCCCGAGCAGGTGGATGCCATGGTCGAGTCTGCCGTCGCCCGGTTTGGTGGCGTGGACATCCTGGTCAACAATGCCGCCGGCAATTTCATCGCGCGCGCCGAAGACCTGTCGCCGAATGGGTGGAATGCCGTGATTGGCATTGTGCTGAACGGCAGCTTTTATTGCTCGCGTGCCGTCGGGCGTCATCTCATCGCGCGCAAAGCCGGCGGGTCGATCGTGTCGATCCTCGCCAACTATGTGTGGACGGGGAGTGCCGGCACGATTCACTCGGCGGCCGCCAAAGCCGG
>CAZLJG010000235.1:0-5305 GCA_964559545.1 uncultured Solibacteraceae bacterium
TTCTCGCGACAGCCCGATGGCAAGTTCGCCGCGAACACCGGTGATGGCTGGGTGCTCGCCGTTGAATTCGGGAATGAACCGCGCGCCTACTCGGTGCTGGCGTACGGCCAGAGCGCGAAACCGACCTCTCCATGGCATGCCGACCAGGCGGCGATGTTCGCGCGCGGCGAGATGAAGCGCGTGGCGTTCAGCGCGCGTGACGTGGACCGGCAGGTGGTCGCGCGCTACCGGCCCGGTCAGCCTGCCGTAGCTCAAGCACCGCGACCACGGGGCGATGGTCGGACGCCACAGGCTCGGTGATGACGCGGACGTCACGTGCGCTCCACGCGGCTGCCGGTGCCATGAAGATGAAATCGATTTCACGTTCAGGCTCTGTTGACGAAAACGTGAAGCGATCGGCGGCCGGCTTCACCGCCTCCCGCGTGCGCGACTTGAAGAGTGCCAGCGTGCGCGACTCCGGCACATCGTTGAAGTCACCCAGCAACACATACGGCGTCCTGAGTGCGTCGAGATACTTCGTCAGTGCTTCCGCCTGGGCGAAGCGGAATGTGTCGTCGCGCACCCAGTCGAAGTGCACGTTGACGATGGTCAGGCGACGACCGGTGGGGAGTTGTACCTCGACGGCGAGCGCCACGCGCGGCTCGTTGCCGTCGGGCAACCGCACCGACTCTGTGGCCATGATCGGGTAGCGGGTGAGGACGGCCATGCCGTAGGCGCCGCCCTGGAAATCCATGAATCGACCGAACGCGTGATGCAGTCCGAGCAGTTGGCCGAACCGCTCGGTCTCGGGTACGCCGCCGCTGCGCGTCGCGAGATCATCCACTTCCTGGAGGCCGACAATGTCTGGCGTGAGCGCGCGAAGCACGGCGGCGGTGCGCGGGAGGTCGACGACGTTGTCGTTCCCGCGGCCGTGTTTGATGTTGTAGCTCACGACCCGGAGCGTGTCCGTGGCGAAGAACTGTGCGTCACTCGGGACCCACATCGCCAGCAGAGCGAGACCGATGACCGCAGACATCCGATAAATCGCGCGCATGCGCGGCATCATATGTGACGAACGCCCTCCAGGCGATGACGAACACCCGCCGGGGCGCTTGGTATTGGTGCCAGAATGCGCCGATGATGGCGACGCGAGTGAGGATCGGCGTGGTGGCGCTCCTGTGTCTGACGGCGCCGGTGGCAGGGCCACGCGCCGCACAATCCACCGACCTGGTGGGGGCCGAAATCGCGCGATGGATTGCCGAGGTCGGCAACACGCAGCGCACCGATGCGTTGTGGTCGCAGGTCAAGCCAGGTGCCCAGACTGCGTTGGTGCAGGCACAGCAGGCGCTTGCAGCCGGACGCCGGTGGTTCGCCCTTGAGCGGCTGGCCGCGGCGCGGACACTCCTGGCGTCTGCGATGTACGTCGGTGATCGCCCTGGCGAGGTACGTAAAAGCGTCGCCGCCTTCGAACACGAATGGACGCGGGTGGGGCAGTCGCTTGGCGCGTCACTGACGATACCCACCCCCGATGCGATGCGGACCGTGTCACCGGCTGCCGCGCGGGCGTTGGCGGAAGTGGCGGCGCTGCAGATCAAGATCAACTACGACGCCAGTCTCATCTACGGCCGCGCCACTGATGCGGACTCCGGCCTGTTCTACCTGGGCACCGCACAGGCGCAGCAGCAGCTCATCACCTTCACGCGGTCGATGCCGTCGAGTGCGGGCGACACACGCGTGATGCGCTCGATTGGGTCGGATGCCGATGCACTGGAACGCACGTTGTTGTCGCTGTATCAGCCTCCAGCCTCAATCGATCGACACCCCGAGTTCATCGGTGTCAGCGCGGCGCTGAAGGAGGCCCGCGAATTGGATGCCGCTGGTCTCCGGTACGGTGCGTGGTTCAAATTCCTGCAGGCCACCCAGCGCCTGGCGTTGCTGCGCGCGACTGGAGCGCCCGATGTGGCCGGCCTGCGAACGCGCCTCGCAGCGGCTGAACGAGTCTTCGGCACAGAGCCCGGCGACCACTCACTGGCGCAGGTGTTTGTGCAGCGCGCTGCCATCGAGCTTGAGAAGCCGAGCCCCGAGCCCGCAGGCCTGGCCGCCGCCGCGGCGGTACTCGACCACGTGGTGCCCGCCTATCAGGCGGCCTGGCGGGCGGCGGCCCCGGTGGCACCGAGACCTGAGGCCGAAGTGACCGTGCGCCTGGTCCGGTGGCCCTTCACTTGAAACCTCTCGGATCCAGCAGGTCTGCTGGCACAGAGCGTGGTGGCCGAGTTCGGTGGCAAGGCCAGGTTTATCGTCGAGAACTACGGGGAGTCGGCGTTTGCGGAGCGCTTCGGCGTCAAACGGTATCCGGCAATTTTTGTGAACGACGTCCTGGTCGCGACTCCGAAGGACTTCGGCTTCACCGCACAAGGTGAAGGTGAACAACCGGGTCGATACGCGCCGCTGCGCAGTGAAGCCAGCCACACGCGCTTCCGACGCGACCTCTCCAAGGTGATCGGGCTCATGCTGGCCGGCAACCAGGCGGAAGCGTCCGCGATGGCGGCGCCGGTCGACACCGGTGAGGTCGCGACATTGCCGGCGCTGACGATTACCGATCTGAATGGTCGAACGGTCGGACCAGATGATCTGAAGGGTCGCGTTGTGTTGATCGAGTTCTGGGCCACGTGGTGCCCGCCCTGTCGCAGCACGTTGGCGTGGTTGGGCGAACTGCAGAAGCGGTACGGCGACAAGGTTGTGGTGCTGGCGTTGGCGATGGAGTCCGACGAGGCGGACGTGCGCCGGCTCGCCACGGAACTGAATGTGCCCGTGCGCTGGGCCATGCGATCACCCGGGGTGCTCAGTGCATTCGGCGACGTCAGTGCGGTGCCGACGCTGCTGGTGTACGGCCCTGACGGTCGGCTCGCCGGTGCACATTACGGCGCCACACCCACGCTGCACGACGACGCAGAGAAGACCATTACGCGCGCACTGGGTCGCCGGTAAACACCGGCGGCGCTGAAACATTTCCCCGCGAGGAGCCGTCTGAGCGGACATGTCCAATATGGACATATCCATATGACGCAGGCTCTCAAACCCGCCGTATTCCACATTCTGCTGGCCCTGGCCGAGGGCGACAGCCACGGCTACGCCATCATGCAGACCGTTCGCGAACAATCCGCGGGGCGCGTGCCGCTGCAGACCGGGTCGTTTTACCGCCACCTCTCGACACTGATCGATCAGGGCCTGGTGGCCGAGGCGCCGACCCCTGCGCGGTTGGAAGACAGCAGGCGCGGCACCCACTATCGCCTGACGGCACGTGGCCGCCAGGCCCTTGAGCTTGAGCGCGATCACCTGAAGAGCCTGGTCTCCGCACTCGCACACCTCAAACCGTCTTCGCGGAGGCAGGGATGAGTTCGTCTCAGTCGGCACCGCGGCTGGCCGGCGTCTGCTACGACGCACTGCTGCGCCTGTACCCGGCGTCCTACCGTCGTCGTTTCGCCGGCGACATGCGGGAGACGTTTCTGCGCGACTTGTCGAGAGTGCAGCAGCGCAGCTGGATCGCGGCGATTCCATTCTGGATTGTCACCATCGTTCAGGCCATCTGGTTCGGCAGTGCCGAACGCCGTTTGTCAGGAGCGCCCATGCCCGCACCCACGCCTTCCCCACGTTTCCGCCTGTCGTTGCTGACCGATGTCCGGTACGCGTGGCGGCTGCTCCGGCGCAGTCCGATGTTTGCGGTGACGTCGGTGCTCTCGTTGTCGCTGGGGCTGGCCGCGTCAACAGTCATCTTCAGTCTGGCTGATGCGTTGTTGTTGAAGTCGAGCCCTGGCGTGCAGGACAGTGCGACGGTTGTGGACATCGCGCGCTCCACAAATGGGTCGGGCGCCGACAACATGTCGCATCCGGTGTTCCGTCATCTGCAGCAGCACTCAACCACCATCGAGCGCATGGCCGGGACGACGTTCGACCCCACGCCCGTGAGCCTGGCGGAGGGCGCGACAAGTGAACGCATCTTCAGTCAGCTCGTCTCTGCCGGCTACTTTGAGGTGATGGGCGTGCGGCCGGCGCTCGGTCGGTTTTTTGTGGCCGCCGAAGACACGACACCAGATGAAAAGCCGGTCGTGGTGTTGACACATCGGTTCTGGCAGGAGCGCTTCCAGGGAGACCGTTCCGTGCTCGAGCGTCCCCTCCGCATCAACAACACGATGTTCACCGTCGTCGGCGTGGCCGACCGGGAGTTCCAGGGCAGCACGTTCCTTGGAACGGATGTCTGGATGCCACTGGCGATGGTGGGACCCATTCGCGGGGCTGTGGGTCGCGAGTTGCTCGCCAGTCCACGCGCGGTGTGGCACACGGCGGTGGGGCGGCTCAAGCCCGGCGTGTCCGCAGAGGTCGCGCAGCAGGAACTGAATACGCTGCTCGCGAGCTTCAGAGAGACGACACCACAGGTGCCGGCGCACTACGGCATTTCCGTCACGGCGACCGGCCGGGTGCCGGCGATGATTCGCATGCCATTCACGGCGTTCATCGGGTTGTTGTTTGTGCTGACGGTGGGCCTGCTGGCGATCGCGTGCAGCAACGTCGCAGGCATGTTGATGGCGCGCGCAACGGCTCGTCGCCGCGAAATGGCCACTCGGCTCGCGATTGGCGCGTCGCGCGGGCATCTCATCGCCCAACTGGTGACTGAGTCGGTGATCCTGTTTTCGCTCGCGGTTCTGGTGGCGACGCCGCTGGCCATCTGGTTGATGGCGTTGTTGCGCACCTTTGTGCCCGCACTGCCGCTACCTGTGCAGCTTGATCTGGCGATGGACATCCGGTCGATGGGCTTTGCGGCTGGTATGGCCCTGCTGACGGGGGTGCTGTTCGGTCTGATTCCCGCCCGTCACGCGTTGCGCACGGACCTGTCGGCCGCGCTCCATGGCCAGGCCTCCACGGCGTCTCGAGATCGTCTCCGTGGCCGTCACGCCCTCGTGGTCGCGCAGGTGGCGTTGTCGTTGACGATGGTGATTACGGCGGGGCTGTTTGTGCGAAGTCTGCTGGCCGCGGCGTCGATAGACCCTGGATTTTCAACCGAACGGATCGACGTCGTCAGTGTGGACACCACCCTCGCGCGGGCGGAGGGGCAAGCGGGCGTGGCGTTGATTGATCGCGTGATGGCGCAGTTGCAGACGGTCGGCGGTGTGGAGGCCGTAGCCCACTCGCGCATGGTGCCGCTGCAGGGTGGCGGCATGGGCCTCGGCTGGGTGCGTCTGCCTGGCGCTGACGACGCGCGGCTCCGAATCGTGAACGAGTCGGACTGGGACGTTGTCTCGCCGGACTACTTCTCCGTCCTGCAGATGCC
>CAZLJG010000236.1:0-2207 GCA_964559545.1 uncultured Solibacteraceae bacterium
CTTCGTCACGCCCTGGCTGAGTGGGTCGACATGGTGAGGACCGCGATTCGACTGCGGCGTCCCTCCAAGGCGGGGCGCCCATCCCCGGAGCCTCGTCATCCCGGGCGCGCGCTGCATAACGATCTGCGGCAGGCTATTCGCAGCCTTCGGGCCACACCAGTGCATACCGCGATTGCGGTTGCCACCCTGGCGCTTGGCATCGGCGCCAACGCCGGCCTGTTCAGCGTGCTTGACTCGCTGTTGTTCCGCCCCGTGCCCTTCGCCGAATCCCATCGATTGGTGGAACTGCTCAATCTCTCTGAAGAGAGCAACGTGCAGTTCCCTGGGTTCAGTCGCAGCCTCCTCACCGAATGGCGTAGCCAAACGGATCTCTTCGACCGGGTCGAGGCCTATGACGATGACTTTGCTGTGTTCCCTGGAGCGCAGGGCGCCGAAGTGGTGGACATGGCCATCGTCACACCCGGCATGTTCTCATTGCTCGGCGTGGCGCCGTTTGAGGGGCGCACCTTCGTCGAGGGTGACGGTCGAGACGGATCGGATGCTCTCGTCATTATCAGCGAACGCGTGTGGCGATCTCGATTCGGTGCGCGCTCGGATCTGGTCGGCTCCTCGCTGCCCGTGAATGGCCGCACCCACCTCGTGGTCGGCATCATGCCGTCGTCGTTCCACTTTCCGTACCGAAGCACCGAGATGTGGGTGCCGAGGGACATCGCCGCGCCGCCTGCGACGGTTTCGGCGACGGCCACGATGTACGCGATGCCCCGGCTTGCGGCAGGTGTGACATTCGCCCAGGCCGCCGCAGAAGTTGTGGCGCGTGGCAGTCGCTTGCGACAGGCCACAGGCGGCGAGGCGGGTGTGACCGCGACGATCCTGCCGAGAGATCGCCTCGACGCTAGGCGAGCCCGGATGCTTCAAGTACTCGGAGGAGCCGTCGCGTTCCTGCTGCTGATCGTGTGCGCCAACCTGGCGAACCTCTCGTTGTCCAAAGCGTTGGCGCGTGGGCGTGATTTCGCCGTGCGCTCAGCCCTCGGCGCGTCGAGGCGCGATCTTGTGCGCGAAGCCCTCGTCGAGCAGATGCTGCTCGGCGTGATGGGGGCTGCGGGCGGTCTGGTCATCGCTTCTGCGATTGTCGCGATCGCCAACAGCGCGTTGCCTCTGACGATGACCATCGAAAGCCTGAATCCAATCGACCTCGACATGAGGACCTGGCTGGTCGCGCTCACCGCCGGTATCGTGACGCCATTGCTGTTCGGTCTGCCGACAGCGCTCCTGGCATCCGGGACGCGGATGGTTGGTCTGCTCTCACAACAGTCACGATCAATGACGGGATCACGAGGAGCACAGCGATGGCGCAGCGGCCTCGTGGTGATCGAGGTCACGTTGGCCATGGTCCTTCTCCTGGGCGCGGCACTGATGGGGCGCAGCCTGTATGCGCTGATCGTCATCGACCGCGGATTCGACACCAACGGCCTTGTGGCGTTGCGTGTGGGCCTTCCGACGGCCAGCTACAAGGATCCCCAATCCCGGGACCGATTCACCGAAGACGTCATAGCCGAGTTGGCACGCCACCCGTCTGTTTCCTCGATCACGGCCGGCAGTGTGCCCCCAAATCCGTCCGGCGCAAGTTTCGGTGCGTTGGAATTTGCGGATCGACCAGGTCAGCCGACGGACCGGTTCGTGGTCCATTCCTACCGCGTCTGGCCGGACTACTTCGACCGGATCAGCCTCCCTCTCGTCGAGGGGCGTCCGTTCACGGCCGACGAACCCTCAACATCGATCATCGTCAGCGAGACCTTCGCGCAGCAGCACTGGCCAGGCTCCAGCGCTGTGGGCCGTCAGTTCCGGTTTACAGGATCATCCGCGTGGCGAACAGTCGTTGGTGTGTCGACAGAAGTTCGACAACTCGGTCTTGACGACGAACAGGGATCGTTTGAGTGGTTTGTCCCGATGCGCACGCTTCCGGGCGCTCCGCCGGCGCGATTCAACGCGAGCGCGGTGATTGTCGAGCACCGCACGTTTGTCGCCAGAACCACGAACGAATCCCAGGTGCTCGACGCGATGAAACAGGCGGTCTACCGCATCGACCCGGATGTCGTGGTCTGGACGGCCGACACCGTTGAGGCGTCATTTGCGCGAGCGGTCGCGCAGCCCCGGATGGTGTTGATCGTCCTCGGGGTGCTCGGCGGGCTGGGGCTCCTGTTGGCGGC
>CAZLJG010000236.1:2307-5284 GCA_964559545.1 uncultured Solibacteraceae bacterium
GCCGCCGTCCTTGCTGTCGCGGCGCTGCTCGCGTGCTGGCACCCGGCGGCTCGGGCCATGCGCGTGGATCCTCTCAGTCTGCTGCGAGAGTGACTAGCGCGCGACGGTGCGGCTGATATCGGCGATCAAGGCGTCCGAGACCTTGGAATCCTGGATGCCGCGCACCAGCACGACGAGCACGTACGGCCTCGAGCCATACACAATGCCCGCGTCGTGACGAATCCTGGTGATTGATCCGGTCTTGTGCGCAACCACGGTGCCTGGTGGCAGGCCGGCAGGAATCCCCGTGCGGAACTGCTGACGCTTAAGAATGTCGATCATCGCCGACGACGCGCTGGCGCTGACGGCTTGGCCTTTTGCGATGGCTTCGAACAGTGTCAGCAGACCGCGCGCATCGGTCGTGTTGTTCTTGCCGGCGTCAAACGCCTTCTGGTCTTCAACACCACGGAGCACCTGCATGCCGGACGCATTCATGCGATCCACGGTGGCCTGCACGTTCTTCGCGCCGAGGTGTTCGATCAGGATATTGGTGGCGAGGTTGCTGCTCACAGTAATCGCCGCCTCCACCAGCCGGCGATACGACAACTGCGATCCCATGGCCTTGTAGATTTCGCCATCGGAATCCTCCGTGGCCGACAACGTGTACGGCGTGCCGTCGTGGATGCTCGTAAACTGATTGGTGACAAGCACCGTGTCGTCGAGCTTGCGTTGTCCCGCCTCCACCTGGCGGAACAACTCGATCATCACCGGCACCTTCATCGTTGATGCCGCGTGGAATCGCATGTCGGCATTGATCAGGATTTCTTCGCCGGGCTTTGCATCCAACGGGCGCCACGCGACGCCGACCTCGGCACCGGAGGCCGCGATCAGGCGCTCGATGGCCGCCCGCCTCTCGGTAATACCCGATGCAGGCTGAGCGGCGGCGCTGGCCACGCCGAGTGTGGTGACGACCAACGTGATCAGGCTCAGCTTCTTCATGCTGCAGATTCTACCGCCGGCAGGTAGACGGTAAACGTCGTGCCGACGCCAACCTGACTGGCCACCGTAATCGCTCCGCCATGTTCATGCACAATGCCGTGCACGACCGAGAGACCGAGTCCTGTGCCTGCCTCGCCCTTCGTGGTGAAAAACGGCTCAAACAACCGTTCAACGACGTCGGGAGGAATGCCGGTGCCGGTGTCCGCAACATCCAGGCGTACATACCGCCCCGGTCGCAGTTCAACCAGCGGCACATCGTCTTCAGTGGCAAACGATTCCACCGACAAAGTCAGCGACAACACGCCGCCGGCGTCTTTCATGGCATGGGCCGCATTGGTTCCAAGGTTCATCGCGATCTGATGAATCTGCGTTCCATCGGCCAGCACAAGTGGCAGGTCACTCGGATGGTGGGTCTGGACCGTAACCGACTTGGGCACGCTCACACGCAGCAGTTGGACGGCTTCGTTCACCACCGCGGCCAGCTGCAGCGGACGTTTCACGCTGTCGCTCTTGCGGCTGAACGTCAGGATGCGCCGCACAAGGTCCGACGCCCGTGCGTGCGCGCTGAGGATGTCGTCCAACGACGGTCGCGCGCGGTGCCCTGGCGGAATGTCTTCGGCGATCAACTCCGCGTTGCCACCGATTGCCGTCAGGATGTTGTTGAAGTCGTGGGCCACCCCGCCGGCCATCTGACCGAGGGCGTCCATCTTTTGCGTCTGCCGCAACTGCAACTCCAGTGCGCGACGACGTCCTTCCGTATGGTGTCGCTGAATGTAGGTGGCCAGAATTTCGGCAAGCGAGTGAATCAGATCGCGTTCTTCCGAGAGGAATGGGCCGTCGTCTGACGCCGGCCTTTCAGCGGTGTAGACCACTTCCACCACTCCGTCTCCCGCGGCCGTCGAAAACGTTGCGGATTGCCGCCAGGGTGAGGTCGTCCATCCCTTCGTTCGTTCATCGATGTCGCCGAACGCGATTCGGGCCTCACAACACTCAGGAAACTGCCACGCGGCCGGCATCATCGCCACGATGTCTGCGAACACCGTTCGGTCGAATGGCCGGTCTTCCTGCAGTAGCCTCATCGCCGCGTGCAGGAGCCGTAGTTCTTTCACCCGCTCGGCAAGGTCCGCAACGAGCTTCTCTCGTTTCTGTTCCGAGATGCGTCGGTCGGCGAGTTCCTGCTCAGCGCGATCAAGCGCCGACTTCATCGCTCCGGTCGCCAGCTGAAGCAGGATCAACACGACCGCGAGGTAAGTCGCGTTCAGCAGCCAGAGTGCGCCTGGACCGTAGAACACCGTCTGCGCGGGAAGCCACCCGAGGCCTTCAATGGTGACCAGGCCGAGCGCCAGCGTGGCACACAGCGCGCCCGTGAAAATGCCGGCACGTTGACCCAGGAGTACGCCGGCCATCAGCACAAAGACAAAGTAGAACGTGACACCAGGGCTGCGAATACCTCCAGCCTGAAACGCCATCACTGACACCTGTGTGATGAGTCCGAGGACCAGCGTCCAGCTGGCAAGCGCGGTCCGGCCGGTGGCGTTGACCGCAATGAGGGCGAGGCCGAGGCCGTCGATCAGCGCAATCGCAATCAGTGTCCTCTTCGTCAGTTCAGGCTGCGCAATGAGGATGCTGCCAAGGAGGAGCGTGCTCGCGGCCATGATGAGCCACATGACCCGATGAAAAATGCGCCCGCGCTGAGTGGACTCTTCGCTGGCAAAAACCGGCGTACGGAGCAGGTGGCGCATGGGGGTCGGTACAATAACACCGACATGGATCGCCGGACCGGCCTCCTCGCGCATATCCATCCCGTTGACCGGGCAGCTACCCAGGTGTGGTGGGCGCTGCACGACCTCCAGCTTCCACTGGCGGTGCGAGTGTCCGCACTGAGGATGTTTTACGGCGCCAGATACTGGCCCAAAGTGAAGCGGGCCATCACCGCCAATCCTGCAACGGGAGCACTTGAAGACGATGCGATGCGCATTGCGGAAGCGGCCACACGAAC
>CAZLJG010000237.1:0-5272 GCA_964559545.1 uncultured Solibacteraceae bacterium
TGCCCCCGCCGGCAATTGTGTTCACCGCACCCACCGGCGGCGAAGTGCTGGTCGCGAGGGATGCGGTGGTCCGCGTGCAGTTCTCACGTCCGATGCGGGAGGCCACATTCACCGATCGCGTGCGAGTCACCTACACCGGCTCGACCATGACGATGCCGCCGTGGACAGTGACCTATCGGCCAGGTCCCATGGCCATCGAGATTCGGTTTGCGTATGAACTGGCGGCGGGGGTGGAAGTGCTTGTCGAACTGCTCGACGGGATCGTCTCGGCCGACGGTGGTGCGCTGCCCGCCGCGACGCTGCGCTTCACGACCGCTGGTGGGTAGGGCGCACCCTACGCCTGCAACCGCGCTTCGATCGCGCGTCGAACGTCCTTGATGATGTCGTCCCGCTGTGTGAAGGCCTTGCCCACAGTTGGCACCGGCGCGGAGAACTCCACAGTCACGGTGACGGGCCAGATGAGCGGGCTCCCTTTGCGCATCGCGTCTCTGGCCCCGGTGATGGTGACAGGGACGACCGGCACCTGCGCCGCAATGGCCATCACGAACCCGCCCTTCTTGAACGGCAGCAGTTCGCCGGTCTTGCTGCGCGTCCCCTCGGGAAAAATCATGAACGACTTCCCCGCCTTCAACGCGTCGGCCGCGCGATTCACAGCCGGCAGACTCTGACCGGGGTTGGCCCGCTCCAGCGGGACGAACCCCGCAGCGTCAAACACCCACACCATCACGGGCAATCGACGCAGTTCGGCTTTGTAGAGCACGGCGACCTGCGGATACAGGGCGTTCAGGGCGAGAAACAGCGCCGGGGGTTCAATGTTGCTGGCATGGTTGGCCGCGTAGACTGCCGGGCCACCGGTCTGGATGTGTTCGGCGCCTCGCACCCGCAGGGAGATCCCCGAGAGACCAAAACCGAGGCGCAGCCCGCCACTCCCGGCCTTATAGAGCAGGCGCGGGTCACGGGTAATGACCGTCCAGAGGACGGCCAGAGGCGCAATGATGACGACATAGAGCGAGACCCCGGCCAATGTGGCCAGGGTCCGCACCGTCGCGATAAGCGTGGAGATCACGCGCGCAGAAGGCTACGACGCGCGTGCTGTGCGGGCGGCCCGTGCGGGCGCCGCGGTGGCGGCCGGAGCTGCCGCAGCTTTTGTCGCACGCGTGGCCTTGGCGGCCTTGGCGCGCGCTTCGTTTTTCGCCTGCGTGTTGAAGCACTGCTCCAGCGAGGAGTCGACGCGTTCGTCGATGACCGGCACCTTTTCGCCCATCACCTCGGAAATCTCCGAGACGACCAGGAACTTGGCCCGATCCAACATGCGCTTCTCGCGGAAGGACAGGCTCTTCGACTTGGCGAGGTGGCTCAAGCTCTTGAGCACTTCGACCACGTCGTAGATGGACCCCGTCCGCATGCGGTCGGAGTTGTCCTTGAAACGGCCCTTCCAGTTCTGGTGACTCTCGATGTTGCCATCACCCAGCAGGTCGAACAGCCGCTGCACTTCCTCGTCCGTAATTGCCCGTCGGAGTCCGACGCCGTCGACGTTGTCGACTGGCACGAACACCGTGGTTTCATTGGCCATGCGCAGCTGGTAGAAGCCGCACGTCGTGCCCATGATTGTCTTGGTCTCGATCCGCTCGACGATGCCGAGCCCATGATTTGGGTAGATGACCTTGTCGCCGATCTCGAATGCCACGTGCCCCCCGGTTACTGAAACAGCGAGAGGTCATTATAGCCGACAGAAGCGTAACCGGCAACGTCCAAGACGACAAAATCTTATATTTCAATCACTTAGCGTATCCACCCTTATTTCACGATCTTCCCGACGTGTCCCTTTCCTGTACGCGGTCCGAGGTTGTCCCGGACCAGGGCCTTCTGGCTGTCCGCCACCGAAAACCCGGCTTCGTAGACCATCTGGGCTACGCGCTGGAGCTTCGGAAAGATGATCTTGCCCACCTCATCGCCGGCCCCGTGGTAATCGGGATGTGTGCCGGTGAAGAAGAACGCGACCGGAATCCCCTTGGACGCGTAGCTGTAATGGTCTGACCGCGTGTAGAAGCTGTTCGGGTCCCGCGGGTCGTTGTATTCGAAGTTCAGCGCCATCGGCTCGGCCGTGGCCAGGTTCGCGTCCACGACCATGTTGTGCAGGTCGGCGGAAATGCGATCGGCGCCGATGACATACACGGTGCTCGCCTCGGACGGGTTGTCGTCCCGGTTCCGGCCAATCATGTCGATGTTGAACTGGGCCTGAATCGACTCGAGCGGCACCGTCGGGAAGTCGGCCATGAACCGTGAGCCCTGCAGGCCCCCCTCCTCGCCGGTGTGCCAGACAAAAATCACCGATCGACGCGGTTTGGGACCGGTCGCGAATGCCTTCGCAATTCCCAGCATCCCGGTGGATCCCGACCCGTCATCGTCCGCACCGTTGAAGATGAGGTCCGGCGGTCCGGCCGGGGCCGTCCCGGCTCCCCGCGCTCGGCCGCCGACGGCGGCAGCCGACGTGCGGTACCCGATGTGATCCAGGTGCGCACCGAACAACACGTACGTGGACTTCAGCGCAGGGTCGCGGCCTTCGACGATGCCCACGACGTTTTTGGTGAGGCGGGTTTCGATGATGTCGTAGGTCGCGTTGATGTCGACGGTGACCTTCACCCCAGGCACGGAGAAGGTCGGCAGGGGCGCGCCTTCATCGGCACGCGCCTTGAGATCAGCAAACGGCGAGGGTGCCGATGCAAACAGGGCCTCGTAGACCCGCTCATCAGCGGTGAACTGGGGTGGCACCGGATTGTCGACCCGCTGAACGGAGGTCAGATCGGCCGGCACCGCAGGCGCCGCGCCACGACCACCCGCGCGACCGGCGCGCCCGCCTCGGCCTGCGGCGCCCTGCGCGGATGCCGCCTGCGCCTGCGTCACGGCGAGGGCTGCCTGCTGGAGCGCGGCCTGCGCCTGCGCCAATGCGTCCTGGGCCGGCGACGGAGGTGGAGGGGCGGGTGCAAAACTCATCGCCGCGCGCGCGCCCTTGATTTCGATCGCGAACCGATTGCGTGCGGCGGCCCCGCCGCGGCCAGCCGCCGGCACCGTGGACGGCCCGGTGCCCATCCACACCGCAAGTTTGCCCTTCACGTCACGGCCCGCGTAATCGTCGTGCGCCGGCTCGGTCACCGACAGGCCGTACCCGAGGAACTCGACGCCATCAAACGTCAGCGTCTGCCGTCCGCCCACGTTGGTCGCGAACGTGACGCCCTGCCCGTGTTTGAAGGTCACCGGCGCCTTGCCCGGAGCTTCGATCGTGAGAGTGGAGTTGTTGGTGATGCGATACGCGTGTTGCTTGACGGACTGGAAGTAGCCCCCGTTGTCGCCGCCGGGTTTGACGCCGGCCTCTTTCAGACGTTCGGCGATGTACTGCGCCGCCAGCCCATACCCTTCCGTGAAAATCTGGCGTCCTTCAAGCGCGTCTGAGGAGAGATACGTGAGCCACTGCCGGAGATCGCTCTCTGCGATGGTGGTCCGCTTCCCACGTTGTGCCGAGGTGACCTGCTCCGCCGGTCCCCACGAAATGCCCACCAGCACCAACGCCAACACGACCATTCGCTTCCGCATGACTATCGTCTCTCTTCCTTGCGTGCTGCACCCTGCAACACGCTCGTAATGACCGCACTGATGAAACCCACCAGCAAGGCGGCTACAAATGTCGTGAACGCGCCGTTGACCTCAAACCCCTCCAGGGACCAGGAGGTGAGCCACAGACAAAACGCTGAAATGACAAAATAAAACAGGCCGAGGGTGAGGAGCGTGACCGGCAGCGTCAGAATCACCAGCACCGGTCGCACGACCGTATTGATGACACCCAGCACCGCTCCCGCGATGATCGCGTCCTGCACGGAGTCCACGCGCATGCCGGTCAACAGCGAGGCCACCATGTAGATCGCGATGGCGTTGGCAATCCATCGCAGTATCAATCCGGTCATCGGGCCCTCCGTCTCTCGAATGTTATACTGCCCTTTCGCCGCCGGAGTGGCGAAACTGGCAGACGCGCGAGACTCAAAATCTTGTTCGCTTAACGGCGAGTGTGGGTTCGATTCCCTCCTCCGGCACCAATTCTCAAAACGCTGCCCGCCTTGGCCCGCAGGATAGAATCCCTGCGTGGCTCGACTGACGCGACGCACGCTCCTGAAAGCCGGCCTGTTGTCGGCGTCGGGCGCGGCCATGGCACACGTCGGTGGGCGGCTTGGCATCGGACGCCTGGGAGCGCAGACGCCGGCCATGAGCGCGGCGGCGCGGCGAGCGGCGGGGTTTCCAGTCGCCGCCAGCCAGTTCCACGGCGACTCATCGGTTGGCGCCGCGCTGAAGTCCGGGCGGATTGTCGCGGACTCGCCGCTCGACACCGTGCAGCAGTCGCTGCTCCCGGCACCAGGTGGGCCGCGCCGCGTCCTCGATCAGAATGGACCGACGCCCGACGTGCGGACCGGCCGGGCCGTTCAGCGCTCGGGACATCCAGCGGAGGTGCTGCGCGCACGGTTTCCGAATCTCCGGCGCCACTTCGTGTTCGAGTACTACGCGTGGTACCGCGCCAACCCGTGGCGGCACTGGGACGAAGCGGGCCACACCCCTCCCACCAGTCTGGCGGCCTCGACGATACCGGCACTCGGCGCCTACGACTCGACCAGCGCACAGATCATCGAACAACATGCGCGATGGATGGCTGACGCGGGCGTAGGCGCCATCGCGCTCAGTTGGTGGGGCCAGGGGTCAAGCGACGATCAGGCCACACACCTGATCATGGACATCATGCGGGCGCACGACATTCACGTGTCGTTCCACCTCGAACCGTACCGGGACGATCGCGTCCACTCCTATGCGTCGGACGTCCTGTATCTGCTCCGCGAATACGGCGACAAGCGCCGCTGGGACAACTTCCTGCTGCTCGATCGTGCCGACGGCACGGCGGCGCCGGTCTTCAAGTCGTTCCGGACAATCCTTCCGCAGACGATCATTGACTGCAAGGGTGTGCGGCAAACGGTGCCCGACTACGCGCCCGACGATGCCTGGCGCGCACAGACGGATGTGATCCGCGAGACCGTGCGCACCGACTTTGATCGCATTGTCCTCCTCGCCGACTCGCTGGACCTTGGACGGACGAAAGCATCCGGATTCGACGGCATCGCGATTTACGACAGCTACGTCCGCCCCGCCACCTGGGCGGCGGCAGCACACACCTTTGGCGGCAACGACCTGCTCTATTCGTTTGCCCTCAACTGCGGATTTGACGGCTACATGCCCG
>CAZLJG010000238.1:0-5272 GCA_964559545.1 uncultured Solibacteraceae bacterium
ACCAGATACGGCGAGAAAAATTGAAGGTACGCCGCGAGCAGGAAAATGGCGACCCCGGTGCCTTTGGCGGCGCCGCTTCCCTCACCTGCCCAAAAGTAGATGAGCCCCAGAGTGGCCGACGCGAGGATGGGCACGAAGCCGAGCAACTCAGACATGACAGGCGCGTGCAGACAGCCTACCAGCGTGTGACAATGGCGCCACCATGCGCACTTTCAGACACCTGCTCGTTGTCGTGGCGGCAGCCGCGTTCGTGGCGGCGCCACTGGCCCAGACGCCGGCCCAGCCTTCAGCGCCCCAGGTCACCGAGGGCGATTTCGTCGTACGGAACTACACGTTCCAGTCGGGCGAAGTGCTGCCCGAGGTGCGGCTGCACTACCGCACGCTGGGCACTCCGCGGCGGGATGCGGGCGGTCGCGTCACCAACGCCGTGTGGATCGGCCACGGCACGGGTGGCACCGGCACGCAGTTTCTGTCGCGCAACTTCTCCGGCGAGCTCTTCGGCCCCGGACAGCCGCTGGATGCCACGCAGTTCTACATCATCCTGCCCGACCACATTGGCCACGGCGCTTCGAGCAAACCCTCGAACGGTCTGCGCGCGAAGTTCCCGAAATACGGGTACCGCGACATGATCGATCTGCAGTACCGCCTGATCACTGAAGGCCTGAAGGTCAACCACCTGCGCCTGGTCATGGGCACCTCGATGGGCGGCATGCACTCGTGGATGTGGGGCCAGATGCATCCGACGTTCATGGACGCGCTGCTGCCGCTCGCAAGCCTGCCCACTCAGATCTCCGGCCGCAACCGCGTGTGGCGCCGCGTGTTGATTGATGCCATCCGCAACGACCCCGCGTGGAACAACGGCAACTACACGGCACAACCGCCGAGCCTGCGGGTGGCTGCGCAGATGTTGTGGCTGGCAAGCAGCAATCCCGTGCGGCGACAGAACGAAGGTCCCACCCTCGCTGATGCCGATCGGGTGATGGAGAACTACATCGCGAACTACATCAAGACGGCTGACGCGAATGACGTCCTCTACTACTTCGAGGCGTCACGCGACTACGATCCGGGGCCTGGTCTTGAGAAGATCATCGCGCCGCTGGTGGCCGTCAACTTCGCGGACGACATCATCAATCCGCCGGAGCTCGGCATCTTTGAACGTGAGACCGCGCGCGTGAAGCGCGGCCGCGCAGTCACGTATCCTGCCACTGAGCGCACCGCCGGCCACGGCACCCACACGATGGCGGCTGTCTGGAAGGACGAGCTGGTGCGCCTGCTCAAGGAGTCGGCGCGCTGAGCAATTCGCGCACGCGGGGGATCACCTGCGTGCCGAACAGTTCGATGCTTGTCTTGAGCGCGTCGTGCGGCAGTGTGCCCGCGCTGTATTTCATGTCGAAGCGTGAGAGACCGAGCGTCTGCACGGTGCGCGCGATCTTGGCGGCGACCGTGTCCGGGGAGCCGACACACAACGCGCCGTCCGGACCGGCTTCGCGTTCAAAGTGATCACGCCCCATCGGCGGCCAGCCACGTTCGGCGCCGATGCGGGTCATCATCGTGCGGTAATGCGGCCACAACTCGGCCTTCGCCTGGGCATCGGTGGCGGCCACATGGCCCGGTGAGTGCACCGCGACCGGCTGTGCAGGCTTGCCGAACCTCGCGAGCGACTCCGCATAGAGGTCCACGTACGGCCTGAACCGGACGGCGCTGCCGCCAATGATGGCCAGCGTCAGCGGCAACCCGTATTTGGCCGCGCGCACCACTGAATCAGGGCTGCCGCCCACACCCACCCACGCGCGCAGCGTGCCGTGTTCCACCGGCGGATAGATCACCGGCGTGCCGGTGAGCAGCTGCGCAAACCGTGCGAGCTTGGTCTCGAACAACTCCTCGTACTGCGACAGGTCAAATCCAAACAGCGGATACGACTCGGTGAACGATCCACGCCCGAGGATGACCTCAGCGCGGCCATTCGACAGCGCATTCAACGTCGAGAAACGCTGAAACACCCGGACGGGATCGTCAGTGCTGAGCACCGTCACGGCCGACCCCAGCGTGATGCGCGTCGTGCGGGACGCAATGGCGGCAAGCACCACTTCAGGCGCCGACACCGCGAAATCGGCGCGATGGTGTTCGCCCACGCCGAAGTGGTCCACACCGACCCGCTCGGCCAGCACCGCCTCTTCCACCACATCACGCAATGCCTGCGCCTGCGACCGCGGCGTGCCGTCCGCATCCACCGTGACATCGCCGAAGGTATCCACGCCGAAGGTGATCACACGATCCATGAATCCAGCCTAACAAAATCAGGTCTTCGCACTGCGGATATCGGACAAGTGCTGTATGGCTCACGCCCTTCCGCGGGTCCACGATGGACTCAGTTACGGAGGGATGACACATGACGACCTACACAGGCACCCAGAACGTTGAAGCCGGCCTCTATTACGGCGTGCGGCCCTTCACACTCACCACGATGGACCAAAAAGGTCCGCTTCCCGGCACAGGCGACCGCACCTACCATCGCGTGCCCATGCTCCTGATGCTGGCGCTGGCTCCCCTGCTCGGGCTGGCGTTTGTCATCTTCCTGCCCTTCATCGGCTTCGCGATGGTCGCTCGTCTCGCCGGCGAAAAGGCCGTGCAACTCGGCGGGCAACTGGCCACCCAGGGCGCGCGTGTGCTGCAACCGGCATGGGCACCAGCCCGGGCCTTTCTGACCCGAGCCAAGGCCGCGAAACCCGACGCGGTCGCACCCCCTGATCCGTGGGCAGCAAGTGTCGAACAACAACTGGCCAACACCACCCACGCCACCAACACCACGCCCGAAACTGACACGCACAAACATTGAAAGTTGTAGTATTCGAACAGGGCGGCCTGATCGCTCTCAGGCCGCCCGGCAAGGGGTCGAGGTATGACGCGGTTCTCCACCGCACTCACGCTCGTTCTTGCGCTGTTTGCCGCGACGTTGTTTGCACGACAAGCATCCGCACCATCCCAACCTGCAGTCGTTGCCCCTTCAGCACCGGCGCCATCACCGCCATCGCCCCCACCAGACATATCTGACGCCGTCGCAGCGTGCCTCGCGTGTCACGAAGATCCGGCGATGGAAATGACGTTTGGCGACGGCTCCACGATGAGCCTCCATGTGGACCTCGCCGCACACTTCCAGGGCTCCGTCCACGCCTCCCAACTCACCTGCACCGACTGCCACGCCAAGTACGACGAAGACCATCCGATGGGGAATTCGTTCGAGAATCGCCGGGCGTACACCGTGAACTCCTACGAACTCTGCAAGAAGTGCCACTTCGACACGTACACGCGCACGCTCGAGAGCGTCCACTACGAGTACCTGAAAGCCGGCGTGGACTCCGCGCCGATCTGCACGGACTGCCACGGCGCGCACAACATCGTGAACCCGCATGAAAAGCGCGCGATGATCTCGCGCAGCTGCGCCACCTGCCACGAGGACGTGAATGCGGCCTACGCGAAGAGTGTGCACGGCCGCGCGCTCGTCGAAGACGGCAATCAGGATGTTCCGGCCTGTGCCGATTGCCATACGTCCCACCAGGTGCAGCACCCCGGCACCACACGCTTCCGCCTGAGTGCTCCGGAGCGGTGCATCACCTGCCACGGCAACGAGCCGCTGATGGCCAAGTACGGCATCTCGACCAATGTGGCCACGACGTACCTCGCTGATTTTCACGGCGCCACGGCGTCGCTCTCGCGCAACTTGTCGGACGAGGAACAGCAGATTGTCGTGACATGCAGCGCCTGCCACGGCGTACACGACATCGCGTCGCCGAAGCTCCTCGGGTCGGAAGTCATGAAGGCGACGGTGGAACAGACATGCGCCAGTTGCCACAAGGACGCCGGCGTGACCTTCCCCGCCGCGTGGCTCTCGCACTACCCACCGTCACCGCGCCATGCCCCGATGGTCTGGGCGGTGGAGTCGTTCTACAGGTTCTTCATTCCCTTCGCGGTACTCGGCCTGATCCTGAACCTCGGGCTGCATGTCTTCCGCATGTCGGCGGGTCGCTGAGGAGCCACGTCATGGAATACATCGTTCGCTTCTCGCCATGGGCGCGCATCCAACACGCCGCGATCATCATCCTCTTCGCCCTGCTCCTGGTCACAGGCATGCCGCAGAAGTGGCCCACCGCCTCACTCAGTCTCTGGATGGTGGACGCCATGGGCGGCATCTTCGCCGCCCGCTGGCTGCATCGCGCGGTCGGCATCGCCTTCTCGGTATTGGTGGCGGCCCACCTGACCGTGGCCATCCACGGCCTGCTGACCGGACGCATGAAACCCACCATGCTGCTCAGCCGGAAGGACTTCCGTGATGCGATCACCAACCTGAAGTACTACGCCGGCTACGCCGCCACACCGCCGAAGTTCGGGCGGTTCGACTATCGCCAGAAGTTTGAGTACTGGGGTCTGATCTTCGGCAGCATCGTGATGGTCGCGACCGGGTTCATCCTTATTTACCCGATCGCGGTCGCGAATCTGCTGCCGGCCGAGCTGATCCCGGCTGCGAAGGTGATGCACAGCTACGAAGCCCTCTTCGCCTTCCTCATCGTCCTCGTCTGGCACATCGTCGGTGCGCATCTGGCGCCGGAGTCGTTCCCGATGGACACGAGCATCTTCACGGGGAAGATTCGCAAGGACAAACTGAAGCACGAGCACCCGCTGGAATACGAGGAGCTCTTTCCGACCGACAAGGATCAGTGATTTCGTACCTCTGGCAGGTCGCCCTGCATTCCGGCGCGATGGGACTCATCCTCTACATCTGGGTCCATCGTGTCGGTCTGCCATCGGGTCGCACACGCCAGCACCTGCTCGGCCTGTTGCTGGTGGTGCCGATGGTGACGGCAGCGGTGCCTGGCCGATCGTCCGTCGAATTTGGTGAGCGCGTGGCGTGGCTCAACAGCGCGCGGGTGCTGGCCATTCCGCTGCCGTTTGCGGAGGGCGGCATCGATGTGGGCCACGTGGTGGCGTTGGGAGGCATCCTGACGGTCCTGCTCACGGTGTGGCAGGAACTCGTGCCGGCCCTTCGTCATGTGGTGCAGTCGGCCGGACCGGCGGCTGGACCGCCGCCAGCCGCCCTCACCACAGCCGCTCGGTTGCGTGTTGGTTGGGAACACTGTGAGGTGCGTGTAACTGACAATACGTCGATCGAGGTCGCCACCACCGGCCGCCCCGGGCGACCACGCCTGATCGTGTCTCACGGCGCGTTGGCGGCACTCTCGACCGACGAACTCGACGCCGTGCTCACGCATGAACACGC
>CAZLJG010000239.1:0-5248 GCA_964559545.1 uncultured Solibacteraceae bacterium
AGCGCCACAAGCGTCGCGCCGATAAACCCCAGGTAACTCACAAGGCCGACCACGCCGGTTTCTGCCGCAACGCGCGTGTAAAGGCTGCCGGCGTCCACCACCCCGGCCGGGGCATCACCCGCCAGGCTCGCCAGATAAAACGGCAAATTGCCGAATCCGACCCCGAACAACGGGTGCGCCAGAATCACGCCGCCCACATCCCGCAGGTCCGTCCAAACCCGGCCGCCGGCACCCAGCGCCGTGGCAAATCGCGCGACGAAAAACTGCAGCAGCCAGTCGGCCGACAGACCGGGCACGACCAACGGGAGAAGCACCGCGACAACTCCAGCGCCGATCACGCCCGCGATGGCCACGCGGAACATCGTGCGCATCAGGTGCCACGGATGTTTCGCGAACACGATCAACCCGGCTGCGGCGACGACGGCGCCGATCATCGCGCCGCGAGAATTGACGGCGATCAGGAACAACAGGAGCACCGCCCAGAAGACGAGGTAATACCGAAGCCGCCGTGTGGCGAGCCGCGCGACCGCCCATCCGCCGGCCAGCACCACCAGCAGGTAGTTCGCAAAATTGAGCGGCTCAACAAACGTGGACCGCACTCGCGGCAGCGCGACGCCGCCCATCGACAACCCCTGCTCCACCGCGCCGCGCGAAAAATTGGTGTTCATCGCGTTGTTGATGTCCACCGCGGGAATCCCGGCCAGCGGCGCAAAAAACATGTAAGCGCCGTAGGCAGACACCAACAGGCCACTCACCCACATCGCGCGGAAGATCGTCAGCGCCCGCCCAGACTCTCTGGCCAGCCGCGCCACCACCAGCATGATGCTCACCATCGCACCGAGCTGCAGACACTGAATCACCGGCCGCATGAACGGCACACCCCGCCACCCCGACAACTCGGCGAGAGACGGTGACGGCGCAAACGGCGTCATCACCACCGTCGACAGCAGCACCACCGTGAGGAACGCGCCGAGCCACTTTGCCGCCGGATGCCACCGTGGCCAACTCAACTGCCCCTGCAGCGTCGCCAACCCGATCAGCGCCACACCCGCCAGAAACGCGAGCCGCAAGGTGATGCCGACGTCGATCACAAACGCCGCCTGAAACGGCGTGAACCAGGCCGTCCACCACGCGAGCGTCGGCAGGCCAAGACGCACCAGCACCAGGGCGCCGACCACCACCACCGCAAAGGCGAGGCCGAGCGTCGGCGACGTCATGCCGAACGCCAGCACCATCACCACCGCGACGGTCAGCAATCCGGCCAGCGCCGCCAGTTCTGATTTCATTTCATGATGCCGCCGAGGCGCGGTAATGCCCCACGGGTGGTGGCGACGATGCGCACGGCCGACAGATTGCCGCGCAACCGCTGAAAGCTCGTGGCATCACGCTGCACGATCGCCTTCGTCAGGTTCACGAGCATCTGCCCCACGACCGCCCACGCAAAACGTCGCGGCGACAGGTGAGGATGTTTCCGGATGATGTGCAGGCGGTTGACGACTTCCCACTCGCCGATGCGATAGAACATCTCACGGCGAATCGGCGCACTCAGATGCTGCAGTCGCGCATCCGCAACCACCCACAGCTCCCACTGCTGGCGCACGGCATGGCTGTAGTCCACGTCTTCCATGAACCCCGTGCCGACAAACCACTCGTCGTAGGGATACGCGCGAATCACCTCGCGCCGCCACATCGTGGCCCCACCAAACAGCCAATCCGTCTGCATGGTCTCATCGACCGGACAGATCATCGTTTGATACCCGGACGGAAGCACCGCACCAGGACGGGGGCCATCAAGGCCGAACCAGCCCTTGACCCGCGAGAACGGCGGCCGAGGCACGTTCGTGATGTTGAACGACGCGCCCCCCACTCGCGGCGACGCGGCATCCCAGAACCGCACCATCGCCTCCACACACGTCGGCTCCAGCACCAGGTCGTCGTCGAGATACCCGGCGACGGTGATCTCCGGGCGCACGACCTGCATGCCGGCGTTGCGCTGCGCCGCAAGCGACGGCGGGAACACACGCACGTAGTCGATGCGCAGACCCGGGAAGGCCTCGCACACATCCTGGATGGTCTGTTCCGGATCAGAGCCGTCAACGACGATGACCTGATCGGGCTGCCGTGTTTGTGCCGCCAGCGTGCCGAGCATCCGGGACAGATCGCCCCGGCGATTGCGCGTGGGAATGACGAAGGCGACGGCCGTGGACGACATCCGGAGCTAGCGGCTGCCCTCCCACTTGTTCGACATCTTCTGCACGGTCGGGTGGACCACCAGCAGATGCCAAATCACCGCCTGGAACGCTTCGGTGTGCGGTGTAATGTTCGCGGGATTCACGACGGGCACCAGGCAGACTGCGTCGCCGACCTTGGCCGCATGACCACCGTCGCGACCGACAACCCCGATGATCGGTGTGCCGAGGGACTTTGCGTAGTCGAGTGCGCGCACGAGGTTGACGCTGATGTTGCGCGCGGCATCCCCACCGCCGACCGAGAAGACCATGATCAGGTCGTTCTTCGACAGCTTGCTGCCTTCGAGCCACGCGGCGTACACCGTGTCCCAGCCTTCATCGTTGGTGCGCGCGGTCAGTTCCGACACGTTGTCGGACGGGCTGTAGGATTCGATCCGCGCGATCTTGCGGAAGTCGTTGACCGCGTGTGACGCGTGGCCGGCGCCGCCGCCGACGCCGAGAATAAAAAGACGTCCTCCGCGGTCGCGCACGGCGACAAGATGCTCAGCCATCCGTGCGATCACGGCCTGGTCGAGCTGGTTGATGACGGAGACGGCTTCCTCAAGATACTGTCGAACAAACTCCATAACGCTCCCTGCGAATCAGACGTTGTCGGTGTCCCCGAGGGACAACCGCGGCACGCCCTGTTGTTGCCGAAGACGATCCAATGCCTCGTTCTTCACGAAGATAACCGGCACGTCACGTACGTGTGAAAACCCCAACGCCGTGGCGACGCGGTGCATGGCGGTCTGCTTTGCGCACCACACGCCGACGCGAGCCAGCGGGCTCGTGCCCAACACCACCGCCTGGAATGCCGCCACCGCGACATCCTCGGACGTGGCCACGATGTCGGCGATCGACACCCGCGACACCAGCGGCCAGCGCGTCGGCGTGGTCTTGGTCACCACCCAGCCCGCGTTGCCCTGCGGTGTCTGAATCAGGCCCGTCGCGTATTTTTCAGACGCGTCCCGGTACCGCCACCGCCACCACGCGGCATCCTTGCGCACCAGCCAGGCTTCCGTGGCCACGCGCGACCAGGTCTCGTGCACCGCCTGCTCGATGACTTCGTCGCTTGCACCCCATTGGATGCCCACGGGTTTGCGGCGAAATCTCGCGGCGATGGCGCTGCCCGGATCAAGCGCCATCTCGACGACGGCCATGGCCTCGAAGACTTCACAGCCACAGTACCGCAACCATCCGGGCAACGCGTTCTGATTCGGCAGGCCGTAGATCAGCGCGGGCTCTGGCGAGGCCGCCTGGCACAGGGCGATCGCGTGCTGGCCCAGTGCGCCGAAGTGCCCCTGCTTCTGGAAGTTGGGATGTGTGTGGGTATCGCCCAACTCCGCCAGGCGCAGCCCGGGCAGGTAGCGATCGTTGGCGGGCTTCGCCGTCACGCTGCAATGCGCGACCGGCACCGACTCGTTCCGCCGCAGGTACATGGCGGACGGACCAAACGGATTGGTCCCCACCTTCCACGAGAGATAGCCGGCCGAATACAGGCTCGGGAACGCCGGGCCCTTCGGGATGTAGGACAGGAAATCCTCTACGGCCCGAAGGTCGCGGGAGGAGTCAACGTTCTCCATCAATACATTCCAAGGCCGCCGTTGGGGTTAAGCGCCTGCCCGGTGAGGTACGACCCGTCGGTCACGAGGAATCGCACGCAGGCTGCGACTTCTTCCGGCCGTCCGAAGCGGCCCATGGGAATCCGCTGCAACAGGCCCGCCTGCACCGTCTCCGGCACGGTCTTCAACATCGAGGTTTCGATGAAGCCAGGGCAAATCGCGTTCACGGTGATGCCGTATTTCGCCGATTCGAGCGCGCAGGTCTTGGTCAGGCCGAGAATGCCGGCCTTCGCCGCCGCGTAGTTGGCCTGCCCGAAGCCACCGGTCTGCCCGATGATCGACGCGATGTTCACGATTCGACCGCGGCCCCGCGGCACCATGTGCTGCAGCGCCCCGCGTGAACACCAGAACACCGATCCCAGATTGGTGTCGATCACACGCTGCCAATCGAGGTCGGTCATCTTGCGAATGGACCGGTCCTGATTGATGCCCGCGTTGTTGACGAGCACGTCGAGCTGCCCGGTAATCGCCACCGCCTGCTCGATGAGCGCCGTGGCTGTCTCCGCCGTGGAGACATCCGCCTGCAACAGGTGGGCTTCGCCGCCGCTCTCGCGAATGGCAGCGGCCACGGCCTCGGCCTCCTGACGCCCATCCAGATAGTTGAGGATGACGGTCGCTCCACACCGGCCGAACTCCCGCGCAATCGCTTCACCGATTCCGCGAGACGCTCCCGTCACCAGCGCCGTCTGTCCCCGCATCACATCACTTGTCATTTCTCACCTTTCGCACGATCCGTCCGGCCAGCGGCCACCGCACGATGCCGTCCATCCACACGGGACGTTCACTCGGCACATGAAACCTTGGCCGCAAGTCATCCGGCTGCGTCCCCCACGGTTGCGCCACATTCGTGAAGGCCCATTGATAGTGCCGACGCACCACCTCCCGCGCGGCATCGTCCACCATGCCATGCGGGTATGAACACGCCACCACCGGCACACCGAGCTGCGTCCGCAGACGTTCCGCCGGGCGCACAATTTCGTCCTCGCGCTCCGAGGCCGACAACCAGGACCACGGCGTGTGCGTGTGGCCGTGTGCGCCGATCTCAAGCACGCCGTCACGCACGGCCGACTCGAGGTTGGCCCACTCCGACGGCCACCACCAGTCACGCGACGGCGGTGTGGATGGTCCGGACCACGCCGCCCCATTCACGCGCACCCACTCAGCCGACAGCCCGATGGGCGCTACGCGGTGCGCAAAACAAAAGTCCCACAACTCGCCGATCGCCCTGGCGACGTCAGCCCGGCTCGTGATCGTGGTGTGGAACGTGGCCTGTGGTGTGACCACTTCCAGCGCGCCACCACCACGAGTCCAGAGGTCGCGCTCGATCTCAAAAATGACCGGCGTGCGCTCCGAGTCGAGCCAGCCCGTGGTGACAAACACCACAGCCGACACACCAAA
>CAZLJG010000240.1:0-5204 GCA_964559545.1 uncultured Solibacteraceae bacterium
GACGCCACGACACCAATGTCGTAGTTCCCCTCGTCGCGAATGTGGCTGGTGTAGACGCCGCCGGCCACGCGCGCCAGCGCGATGACCTCCTCGAGGGCCGCATTCCGTCCGGGCTCGTAGAACAGACCACTCGACAACCCGAAGGCGCCATCAGCGACAGCGGTGCGAACAAGCGCGACCATCCGGTCGAGTTCTTCAGCCGTTGGGGCACGACGGGCGCTGCCCATCACGGCACCGCGCACGCTGCCGTGCCCGACGAGCAGTGCGGCGTTGACGCCCATGCCGCCGGTTTCAAGTGTGGTGCGCTGCGCCCCCACATCCACCGGGCCGCCGCCGTCGGGGTTGAGCACTACGGTGGTGATGCCCTGCGCGAGCAGCCCCTTGCCGTCGCGCAGGGACTCGCGCGCCAGCGATCCACTCGCATGGGAATGCACATCGATGAAGCCGGGAGCGACGATCAAGCCTTGCGCGTCAATCGTCCGCGTCGCGGTCGCGCCAGCCAACCGGCCTCGCGCCACGATCCTGTCGCCGCGAATCCCCAGGTCCTCGCGCAACCACGGGTTGCCACTGCCATCAAGCAGGCGACCGTTCAGGATCAGCAGGTCAAACGGTTGCGGCGGCTGTCGACGCACCCGGGCCCCCACGCCCCCCACCACCGCCAGACACATCACCAGGACGAGCGCGGCGCGCATTCGCATGCGCGTTACTGTCGCGCTCCGGCGCACCCGTGTCAAGGACGTGTCAGCGCCCGAAACGCGGGTTCACGACGTTGTTGAACAACGAGCCGAAGCTGTAGGTCAGGCCGATCGAAAAGCCCACCTCATAGCCGCTCTGCAGCTCACGAATACGGAGGAAGACCTCCTCGGGCGTCGCACCACGTCGCGGCAGGGCGATCTGGTCGCGGATACGCGACGCATTGCCTTCAAGGCTCAGCGACAACCCGCGAAGAATCCTGATGTCCACTTCGCCATCCACCTCAAGGCGATACAGCGATCGGTCGTGCAAGTACTGGGACCACTCGACGCCGGCCTGCACCGACCCCCATGGCTGGCGCTGATCAAACGAGGCCGACAACTCGTGCCGCCAGCGCGTCTCGCGCGTCCGGTCGAACAGCGTGATTTCCTTGTAGCGGGCATGCTGTGGGCCCACTTCGTACTGGAACAGCAGCTGTCGCGACGCGTACTCCTGATACGGGAACACGCTGTATTCGACCGCGGGAGCCAGGCGCGCGGACAGTGTGGTATTTCCGAAATCTGATCGGTTCACGCCGGCGTCGAACCCGACGGACCAGTGCGGTCCAAGGCTGCGCGCGAAGAACCCCTCGATCTCGCGATTGCCGCGCGTGATTTCCAGCGGATCATCTTCATCGAGATCGAATCGCTCCGTGCTCTGATCGATACTCGCGCCAAACGCGATCTTCCAGCGGTCAGTCACGCGATCCGCCGAGGCACTTCCGGACCATTCCATTTCCCGTGTCGTTTCCTCGGCCTCAAACGACCCGCTGCCGCGCAGACTGAACACCCACAAATTCCACGGGTCACGCACCACCGTCGTCGCTCCAGGAGCGGCCGTGCGCGGTCGCACCGACACGTCAAATCCAGGCGGCAGCCCGTCCACAGCCATGTAACTCAACAGGCCGACCATCACGGCGTCAAGCACGCCCGCGCGCCGAACCTCTTCCGGATCTCCGGTCGTCGCCACGGCCCGCAGATTCTTGTTGGTGCCCTGGAACCGGCCGGCCCCGACAAACCGCAGCAGGTATTCCGTCCCGCCACCACCGGTGTCCTGTGTGTTCGAGAGCAACACCACATCGGCGTCCTGCGGCTGTCGCACGAAGTCCACCCACGTGATCTGGTCGCGCAGATAGTCGGAGAAGCATTGGCCGCAATCGAGATACACGCGCACACGCGCAGGCACGGGGGCCTGTTCGGCCCCTGCGGTCGCAGGCAGAGCTCCCGCAAGTACGAGAATCAGCAGTAGATATCGCATGGTGACGCCCTGAAGTGTATCAGCCGCCCACCACACCCAACGTTTTTCTGCGCACTCCCGTCTAATCCGGAGTCCGCGACACCTGTGGTTATAACAGCTATGGATACACTGCTGACCGACCTTCGTTTTGCCATCCGCACGCTGCGCCGCAACCCGGCGTTTGCGCTGATCACCGTGTTGACACTCGCGTTGGGCATCGGCGCGAACACGGCGATCTTCTCGGTCGTAAACGGTGTGCTGCTGCGGCCACTCGACTACCCGAAGCCCGAGAAGCTGGTGTTCATTACCACGCAATTTCCGACGCTGGGATTCGATCAGTTCTGGATGTCAGTGCCCGAATACGTCGAGTTCCGCGACAACACGCAGGCGTTTGCATCGGTCGGCGGGTACTCAGTCGGGGCCGTCAACCTCGGCACCGACCCGCCGAGTCGCCCCGTGCGAGCGTTGGTCACACCTGAACTGATGCCCACCCTTGGGGTCACGCCGGAACTCGGCCGCTGGTTTTCACCGGCCGACTCCGCACCAGGTGCGGCGGCCGTCACCATCCTCTCGTGGGAGACGTGGCAACGAGCCTACGGCGGCGATGCGGCCATCCTCGGCAAGACCATTCAAGTGAACAACACCTCGAATGAAGTCATCGGCGTCATGCCGCGTGGCTACGACGTGCACGACCAACTCGTCGAGATCTGGCAGCCCCTCACCATCAACCCCGCGAACTTCCCCACATCCCGCGGCGGACACTTCCTCTACCTGATCGGCCGGCTGAAAGACGATGTGTCGATCGAACGGGCGAAGGCGGACACGGCCCGGCTCGTCGAGCAGTGGCGCGACATGGTGCCGCAGGGACACGTGCCCAGCGTCCCCAATCACCAACTGCGTCTCGATCCGCTCAAGGACGACATCGTCGGCTCCGTGAAAACGGCATTGTTTGTGTTGCAGGGCGCGGTGGCGTTTGTGCTGCTCATTGCCTGCGCCAACCTGGCCAACCTGTTGCTCGCACGCGCGGAAACACGGCAGCGCGAGTTTGCCGTCCGCACCGCGCTGGGCGCAGGACGCCGCAGATTGCTGCGCCAGTTCATCACCGAGGGCGTGTTGCTCGCCTCGCTCGCAGCGATCGTCGGTACCGGGCTCGCCTGGGCCGGACTGAAGGCGATGATCGCGATCAATCCGGAAGCGATTCCTCGCGCGACGACGGTGACACTCGATGCCCCGGTGCTCGGCTTCACGCTGCTCATCGCCATGGCGACCGGCGTGCTCTTTGGTCTCGCCCCCCTGCTGCATCTGTCGCAGAAGCTCACAATCTCCTTGAAGGATGGCGGCCGCGGCACCACGAGCGGTGCGCTCCGCAAGACGCTGCGTGGCGCGTTGGTGGTGTCGGAAGTCACGCTCGCGGTGATTCTGGTGGTGGGAGCCTCGCTCCTGGTGCGCAGTTTCGTGAACCTCATGAAGGTGGACACCGGATTTGATCGCGCGCAGATGCTCACGTTCGGCGTGGTGCTGCCCGCCACGTCCTACACGCCTGATCGGCGCATCACGTTCTTCACCGATCTCCAGACGCGGCTCAAGGCCATTCCCGGCGTGCAGGCCGTATCCGCCATGACCGGACTCCCGCCGAACCGGCAGGTCAACGCGAACGACACGGACTTCGAACACATCTCGCCGCCACCGATGGGTTCCACCCCTGATCCCAACGGCCCGCCGCCGGAAAACGTGGACTACTACCAGACGGTGATGGCGGGGTATGTCGAGACCATGGGTATCCCCGTCGTTGAGGGCCGGGCCTTCGAATTCGGGGACGCCGGAGGTGCCCCGGTCGTCATGGTCAATGAAGCACTCGCGAAGCGGTTTTTCCCCGACCGCAGCCCCATCGGCCAGCGCCTCAAACCCGGCATCGGGCCATTTGCGTCCGTCCCCTGGTTCACGATCGTCGGCGTGCTCAAGGACGTAAAACAGGGCGGCATCGACCAACCCGCGGGCACCGAACTGTATCTCCTCGCCGAGCAGGGACCCGCGATTGCCCAGACGGCTCCGGCCAACATGAACATCGTCATGCGCTCCGCGTTGCCGCTCGACGCCGTCGCGAATCAGATTCGCGCGTCGGTGCGTGACCTCGACGCCACGCTTCCCATCGTCCGCATGCGATCGATGGAGGACGTTTTCGGCGCCTCTGTGGCACGCCCGCGCTTCATCACCTGGCTGCTGGGTGTCTTCGCCGGCCTCGCGCTGCTCCTGGCTGCTGTCGGGACCTACGGCATCCTCTCCTACCTCGTGACCGAACGTCAGCAGGAGATCGGCATCCGGATGGCCCTCGGCGCCCCGCAGCGCACGGTCTTGTGGATGATCCTGCGCCAGGGCCTTCTGCTCGCGTCAGGCGGACTCATCCTCGGCGTGGTCGGCGCCATCGTGGCCGGCAAGCGATTGGAGTCGATGCTGTTCGGCGTCTCTCCGACCGACCCCGCGACGTTGATCCTGGTCGTCGGCCTGATTCTGATCACCGCGATTGTGGCGTGCCTGATTCCGGCACTCAGAGCCACGCGTGTGGATCCGATGCTCGTGATGCGCGACTAGTCCCCTCTCAGCGCTTCGATGGGATTGACGCGCATGGCGCGGCGGGCTGGAACCCAGCTGGCAACAGCCGCGATCGCGAGCAGGAACACACTGACCAGCACGTAGCTGAGCGGATCGGTCGGCGACACGTTGTAGAGCAGGGTCGTGGCCTGCTGTGTCGCCGCGGCGGCGATTAGCAGCCCCACGACGATGCCGGTGCCGGCGAGGATCAACCCCTGCCGCATGACCAGCGCCTGCACGCTGGCCTGACTGGCGCCAAGCGCGATGCGCACTCCCATTTCGCGCGTGCGTTGCGACACCGAATACGACAACACACCGAACACCCCAATCGCTGCAAGCACCAGCGCGATGCCGCCGATGATCGAGAAGATCCACCCGAACAACGCAAACTGCCAGAAGCTGATCCGGCGCAGTTCGTCCATCGTCCGCACCTGAAAGATCGGCATCGTGGCGCTGGATTCCCGGATGACTGCGCGGATGGCCGGCGCCGCCGCTGCGGGATCACCAGCGACACTGATCGTCAATCCGGTATTCGGCGTCTCCTGCCACGGATAGGGCACGTACACCGCCGGAAATGGCAGGTCCTCCGGATCAACGTCGTCGTGTTTGATGTCCGGCACCACGCCAATGATGGTGAACCACGGCGC
>CAZLJG010000241.1:0-4062 GCA_964559545.1 uncultured Solibacteraceae bacterium
GGGGAGCGCGACCGATCCATGGCTCTTCGCTCACTCCTCATCGTCGTCGTGTTGGCCTGGTGCACCAGTCTCGGATTGGTGTCCGCAGTCCCGTCCACGGGTGCAACTCCTCCAAGTCCCCCACCCGGCGCACAGGTTGTCACCGCCACCAACGACGATTGCCTGGCGTGTCATAGCGAATCCGTGGATGGGTCGCGTTTTACGGAGTCCATCCACGGCGCGCTCGGGATGAGCTGCACGGCGTGCCACGCCGATCTGGAAGGCAAGGAACTGCCCCACGAGACGCCGCTGGCCAAGGTCAACTGCGCCACGTGCCATGAGGATGCGGTGCGTGTTTTCGACAAGAGCATCCATGCGGCCGCCAAACGCAAGGACAGCAACAGCCCGGCCGCGACGTGTGTGGACTGCCACTCGTCACACGACATTCGGCCGGCAAGCGACCCGACCTCGCCCACCTATCCGCTGAATCTGCCGGCGACGTGCAGCAAGTGTCACGGCGATGCGGCGATCATCGAGAAGGGGCACATCCAGGCCGGCAACATCGGCACGATGTTCCAGGACAGCATTCACGGCAAGGCGATCTCAAAGAGCGGGCTGCTTGTTGCGGCCAACTGCTCGTCGTGCCACGGCGCACACGACATCGTGGCGAAGGAAGACCCGAGCAGTCGCGTGTTCCGCGCCAACATTCCGGCCACGTGTGGTTCATGCCATGAAGGGATCCAGGCGCAGTTTGCGCGTGGGTCACACGGCGCGGCGCTGGCGGCGGGCAGCACGGCGGGGCCGGTGTGCACGGATTGCCACTCCGCGCATCAGATTCAACGCGCGGATGTCGGGTCGTGGAAGCTCGACACGGTCAACGAGTGCGGCACGTGCCACATCGACAAGATCCGGACCTACCGGGACACGTTCCATGGCCAGGTGACGTCACTGGGCTTCCAGCGCGTCGCGAAGTGTTCGGACTGTCACGGCGCCCACGAAGTGCATCCAAAGACCGATGCGCGGTCGATGGTGTCGAAGGAGCGCGTGCTGGAGACGTGCCGCACGTGTCATGCCGACGCGGGCCCGGGCTTTGCCGAGTACGATCCGCACGCGGACAAGGACAACCACGAACGCAACCCCGAGTTGTATTACGCGTCACGGTTCATGCACTGGCTGCTGATTGGTGTGTTCGGCTTCTTCGGCCTCCATGCATTGCTCTGGCTCCCACGCAGCGCGCAGGAACGGCGCCGCCGGAAGGACGCCCCTCATGAGTGAAACGTTTGTCCGCCGGTTCGACGCAACCGATCGCATCCTGCACGGCCTGCTGATGCTGAGCTTTCTGGGCCTGGCCGCCACCGGGCTGCCGCTGGTGTTCAGCGATGAGACGTGGGCGCGAACGCTCGTGCGCCTGTTCGGATCCTTCGAAGTCGCCGGGTGGCTGCATCGGGTGTGCGCGTCGCTGCTGATTGGCGTGTTCATCGTGCACCTGTCACGTTTGGGACGCCGGATCCTCGTCAACAAGGACTATGGTGTGTTGTGGGGCCACTCCTCGATGGTGCCGCGGCCGCGGGATCTGACCGACCTGATTGGCCACATGAAGTGGTTTGTCGGACGTGGTCCGCGCCCGCACTTCGATCGGTACACCTACTGGGAGAAGTTCGACTACTGGGCGGTGTTCTGGGGGATGGGCATCATCGGCGCGTCAGGCCTGCTGCTCTGGTTCCCGATGTTTTTCTCGCAGTTCATGCCGGGCTGGGTCTTCAACGTGGCGCTGCTGATTCACGGCGAAGAGGCCCTGCTGGCCGTCGGATTCATCTTCACGATGCACTTTTTCAACGGCCACCTGCGGCCCGAGAAATTCCCGATGGACACGGTCATCTTCACGGGCCGCGTCTCGGAAACCGAACTCCGCGAGGAACGCCCCGCGGAATACGCCCGCCTGAAGGCCCAGGGGCAACTGGGTGCGCTGCGCACCGACCCTGCGCCTGACTGGCTCCTTCGCCTGGGTCACGTCATCGGCACCACCGCCGTGACGATTGGCCTGCTGCTCGTGGCCCTCATTCTGTATGCTGTGCTGACCTGAACCGATGTCCAGATTCCCTTACCTCCGTCATCCGATTTCCTTCTCGGGCGCTGTCATCGCCGTGCTCAGCGCGGTGTTGTTCATCATCTTCTTCGTCGCGGAGTCGATGGGCATGCACACCAACCCCTACATGGGGATGGTGTTCTTCATCATGCTGCCCATGATGTTCATCGCCGGGTTGCTGCTCATCCCCTTCGGGGTCTGGCGCCAGCGGCGCCGCGTCGCCGCCGGGAAGGGCGACCTGCTGTGGCCGACGATCAACCTCAACACGTCGCGGCATCGGCAGGTGGTGGGCACGGTCATGGTGCTGACCGTGATGAACGTCATCATCGTGTCGCTCGCGGCGTACTCGGGCCTGCACTACATGGACTCGACGGCGTTTTGCGGCACGGTCTGCCATGAAGTGATGGAACCGCAGCACACTGCATTCCAGGCGAGCGCCCATGCGCGCGTCGGCTGCGTGCAGTGCCACATCGGTCCTGGCGCGTCCTGGTTTGTGCAATCGAAGTTGTCGGGCACGCGGCAGATCTTCGCCGTCAACCTGAACACGTTCCCACGGCCGATTCCGTCACCGGTGCACAACCTGCGCCCGGCGCGCGAGACGTGCGAACAGTGTCACTGGCCGGAGAAGTTCCATGGCGACAAGGTCGTCACGCGCCGCGAATACGCGGATGACGAAGCGAACACTCCGACCGAGACCGTGCTCCAGCTGCATGTGGGCGGCGGCGCCGATGCGCTCCGTAGGGCGACCGGCATCCACTGGCACACCAGTGCGGCGCACACGATCGAGTACATCGCGACGGACGACAAACGCGAGCACATTCCATGGGTGAAGGTGACTGACAAGGACGGCACCGTGCGCGAGTACCTCGCGGAGGGCACGCCGCCAGAAGACCTCGTCAAGGGCGAACGCCGCCAGATGGATTGTGTGGACTGCCACAACCGCACCGGCCACCCGTTTGCCACCACACCGCAGCGCGCTGTTGATCGCGCGTTGTCCGCCGGCGAGATGCCCGCCGACCTGCCGTTTGCACGCGCGCAGAGCGTGGCTGCCCTCGGCGCCACCTACGAGTCCAAGGCTGCCGCGCTCGACGCCATCGCGGCCAGCCTGCGCAGCTACTACCGCACGGAACAGTCCGCCGCGTACATGGGTCGACGCCCCGATGTGGAGCGCGTGGTCTCAGCGACGCAGGAGCTCTACCGACGCAACGTCTTTCCGACGATGAAGGTGGGGTTTGGCACCTACACGGACAACCTGGGGCACATGGACTTCCCCGGCTGCTTCCGGTGCCACGACGACAATCACAAAACCAAGGAAGGTCGAGTGATCAGTCAGTCGTGTGACTTGTGTCACACGTTCCGTTAATGGGGCAATTGGGCAATGAGGCAATGAGTAGGGTCGGAGCCGCCGGGCTTCAGCCCGGCGGAAACAGCCGGGCTGAAAGCCCGGCTGCTCCGTTCATGCCGAGCGTTACTTCTTAATCGACGCGAGGTAGGCCACCAGCGCGTCCAGGTCCGCCGGCGCCATCTTGTAGGCCTTCATCTTGATCTTCGGCTTGGTCGCCAGCTTGGCTTCCATCGTCGCCGGTTCAGTAATCCACAGCTTGAGGTCAGCTGCGGACAACTTTGCGCCGACGCCATCGAGCACCGACAGCTTGGCACCCTTGCCGCCGATCATGTGGCAGGCGCTGCACTTCTGCGTCTCGTAGACCTTCTTACCGGCCTCGATCTTGGCGGCATCCTGCGGCGTCGGGGCCGGGGCTTCCGGACGACCTGCCGCTGAGACGGCCAACCCGGACACAAACAAAAGACCAGCGAACGTTGCGATTCTTGCTTTCATGAAACACACCTCTCTGGCTGGGAATATAGCAGGATGCATGCCAGGACCTCGCGGCGGGTTCATGGTTCATCGGTTCATCGGTTCATCGGTTCTGGTTCGGGGTTCGGGTAAACTTTGGGGGCGGGTTGGGCAGTATTTCCCACCATGAACCTCATGACGA
>CAZLJG010000241.1:4072-5198 GCA_964559545.1 uncultured Solibacteraceae bacterium
GCTGGGAATATAGCAGGATGCATGCCAAGCGGCGCGGCCGCCGGCCGCGCCGGGTTGCCCCGCGGGTTCATGGTTCATGGTTCATCGGTTCATGGAGCCATCAGGTAAACTTTGGGGGCGGGTTGGGCAGTATTTCCCACCATGAACCTCATGACGACGACTTCCTCGGTTCTCGGTCCCCTCGAATGGCGCGTGCTTGATGCGCTGTGGCGCCGGGCCACGCCAGGCACCGTGCGCGACCTGCAGCCGGATTTTCCGGAAATTGCGTACACGACCCTGATGACCACCCTCGACCGGTTGTACCGGAAGGAAATTCTGGCCCGCACCAAGGCCGGCCGGGCGTTTGTGTATGCGCCGCGCCAGAGCCGCGCGGCCTTCGATTCCCATCGCGCCACGCGCGCCCTGCTGACGGCGGTGGAACGTGGCGGCGGCGCCCGTCCGGTGCTGTCGTGTTTTGTGGAAGCGATCGGCAACCACGACGAAGCGCTGCTCGCCGAACTTGAAGCACTGGTGCGCGCGCGCCGCGCGGAGCGCGAGACACACACCCGATCCTGATGAGTGTGCTCCTCCGGTGCGTCGTGCTGGCCCTGGCCGCGTTCGGCATCACCTTCGTGGTGGCGTCGATGGTCACCGCCGCGCGCTGGGCACTGCGGCAGCCGGCAGGCCCGGCGGCATGGCGCGCTGACAGCCTCCTGCGCCTCCGGCTCCAGCCGGCACTGTGGGCACTCGGCATGTTCGTCTTCTCGGCCGTCGGCCTCTATCGGTTTGAATCCCGCGAGGGCGGCGAGGTGCTCGGACGCGTGCTCTGGCTCTTCGGTGCGTTCGGAGGAGCCCTGCTCCTGGTGGCGCTCGGGCGTGTGGCGCAGATGCAATGGCGCACCGCGCGTCTGACGCGGGCCTGGATGGCGGACGCCGAGCCCCTCACACTCCCCGGGCTGTCCCTCCCGGCCTTCTCCATCAACACCGGCTACCCCGTCGTCGCCATCCTCGGCATCCTGCACCCCCGACTGGTGATTGACCGTCTGGTGCTGCGGGCGTGCTCCGAGCCTGAGCTGCGGGCGATTCTGGCGCACGAACGGGGTCACGTGCGGCGATGGGACAACCTGCGGCGGCTGGCGTTTGCCAC
>CAZLJG010000242.1:0-5079 GCA_964559545.1 uncultured Solibacteraceae bacterium
CGGAACGGCAGTCCGCGACCGACGAGATAATCGGCCACTTCAGTCGCGAGCAGCAAGCCCGACGCGGCATGGCGCATCACCGCTGGTCGCGGCGTCAACGTGCGCACCACGGCCGCGCAGGTCATCAGGCATCCCGCGAGATCGTCTTCGGCGCCAAACGCGAGGGCTTTGTCTTCCTGCAGGTCCTTGTTGTACCCGAGCGGCAGGCCTTTCATCGTGGCCATCCAGCCCGAGAGCACACCAATGGCGCGCCCGGCCTTGCCACGCACGAGTTCCATGGGATCCGGATTCTTTTTCTGCGGCATGAGGCTGGATCCGGTGGCCACTTCGTCCGCCAGTTCGAAGAATCCGAATTCTTCGCTGGTGAAGAGGATCACGTCTTCCGCCAGCCGGCTGAGGCGCGTCATGCACATCGCGCAGGCGTACATGAAGGAGGCCACGAAGTCGCGATCACCCGACGTGTCGATGCTGTTCAGGGTGACCCGTGAGAAACCGAGCGTCTCCGCAAGGAACGCCGTATCGATTGGGTAACTCGTGCCGGCGATCGCGCCGGAGCCGAGGGGCATCAGATCCGCTTCGTGACGGGCGGCTTCGAGGCGGTCCCAGTCCCGCCGCAGCGCCGCGGCGTACGACAACCACACATGCGCGACAAGCACCGGTTGCGCGCGACGCAAATGCGTATACGACGGCATCGTGGCATCGCCCGCGCGTTCGGCCTGCGCCACCATCGCCTCAATCACTGACACCACTGCGCGTTGCAGCACCGGGATGCGACGACGGAGGTAGAGGCGGAAGTCCACCGACACCTGTTCGTTGCGGGACCGGCCCGTGTGGAGCCGTTTACCCGCATCGCCAATCCGAGCGACGAGTTCGCGTTCCACAAACGCATGCACATCCTCATCGTCGGCCCGGTCCAACATGGCGGGGTCGGCGTGGACAGCGGCACGCACGGCATCAAGACCTGAGACTATTGCGTCAGTGTCGGCGGGTGTGAGTACTCCGGCACGACCGAGTGCCTGCGCCCAGGCGCGACTGCCCGTGATGTCGTCGTCGATCAGCCGCTTGTCAACGGGCAGCGACTTGCCGAAGTCGAAGACCTCGGCGTTCGGGGCATTGTCGAATCGTCCACTCCAGAGGTTCGCCATTCGGGCTATTTCGCCTCGCCATGAAAACACGTGAATCGCACGGTGCCGTCACCGCTGCCGAGCACGGCGAGCGCCTGATGCAACACCGTGGAGGCCGGGGCCTCCTCGATGGTGCGTGGCCGGACACCCGCGAGCGCCGGGTGATCCAGACGGCCGATCCCGTGTGCGCCGGCGATTGTATCGAGGGACACGATGAGATCGACAAGCGGCAGTTCGACGCCGTTTAACGCGACGGGCAGGCCCCGCGCAAACGTGATCTCCACGGCGGCCGGTTCGACCGCCCAGTCCGCGACCGAGCGCGTCATGGTGAAGAGGTCGTTTGGCGGTTCCGCGCCAGCATCGTTGAGCGCGTCCGTGGTCACCGCGCGGCCCCACAGATTGCGGACTTCCATGACGTGCCGAGTGTTGGCCGACGGCACGGGAATACCGCGAGCCTTTCCGAACTCGATCAGGGCAGGAACGTCCATGCCCCATTCACGCGCGGGCGCCAGCAGCGGCATGTCAGCACCGGCCAGCACAAACGCCGCCTCGAGCCCCATGGGATCCGACGGCGGAAACGCACTGCCGTGCGCGATGGCCGTCGCCCCTTCAATGTGCGCCACTTCCAACGTGTGTTTCGCAATAAACGGACGCGCCAGCGCGGCGGCACGCGGGTGATCGAGTGACAAGGCCCACGCGGGCGCAACGGCGTCGCGAGCGAAGGCACCCCGAGCGTCGAGTACATGCGCGCGCGTCGCGCCGATGCCGAGGGCCCGGTCACGCACATCGTTGAGGTCGCGGCCCTGGCCGAGATCCACGGTCACCGTGGCCACCTCCTCCGCGCCCTGCTCGAGCAACCACGCCAACGCCGCCGAGGTCACCAGGTCCCCCGAATACGACAGCACCACTCGTTGTCCTTTGATCACTTCCGTACTTCCTCGTTCCATCGCGCTTCGATCGCCGCAGCGGCTTCCGCCCCGCGGCACACAATCAGGATCGTGTCGTCACCGGCGATCGTGCCGGCGATCTCGCTGAGCTTCACCCGATCGATCAACACCGCCACACTTTGCGCCTGGCCGGGGTCGGTCCGCAGGACCACCATCGTGTCCACCCGTTCGAGCCCCCGCACCAGCGACCCGATGGCCCGTCGCAACTGGTCTTCCGTCGCCGGGCTGCTCCGTTCGACCCCTGGCCGTTCGTAGGCGCCATCACCGGCGCGCTTGACCAGCCCTAACTCCTTGAGATCACGGGAGATAGTGGCCTGGGTGGCTTCGATCCCCTTCTCCGCCAGTCGGACGCGCAACTCCTCCTGAGAGGCGACCGCCTCCTGATCAATGACGGCGAGAATCTGCGATTGGCGCCAGGCTTTCATAGATATTCAACCAACGGCCGTGATTATACACGCGATGTTGCATATTCGTTGACATTCTGCGTATACTTCCACGGTCACGATGAATAAATATTCATCTCCAGTCAGTGTCGCGATCGCGGGAGCCACGGGATATGCCGGTCAGGAACTTCTGACCCTGCTCAACCGGCATCCGGAGGTCCACATCGCGGCGGCCATGTCGTCGAGTCCTGATTCTGCCGCTCGGCCGATGCCGCGGCTGGCCCGGACGTGGGACGGCAAGATTGAACCGCTGAACCGCGCGAAGCTGACCGAGTCCACGTTTGTATTTCTGGCGGTGCCGGAAGCGGCAGCCGCCGATCTCGCGCCCGAGTTGCTTGAAGCAGGTGTGAAGGTCATCGATCTTTCGGGAGCCTTCCGGATCAAGGACGCGGCCAATCGCGCGAAGTGGTATCCGGCGACCACGCTGCTGCCGGATGGCGTGGCGTACGGACTCGTCGAGCACAACCGGGCGGCCATCGAACAGGCGTCACTGGTCGCGTGCCCGGGGTGTTATCCGACGGCCGCGTTGCTCGCGTTGACGCCGTTGATGCAGGCGGGACTCCTCGATCTCTCGCGCGATGTGGTCGTTGACGCCAAATCCGGCATTTCAGGGGCCGGGCGCACCGCCAGTGATCGCACGCACTTTTCCGAGAACCATGGATCGATGGCAGCGTACGGCGTCCTTGGCCATCGCCATGTCGCGGAGATGGAACAGTCACTCGGGTGCGAGGTGACATTTGTGCCGCACCTGGTGCCGCTCGACCGCGGCATTCTTGAGACGATCTATGTGCGGGTGACGCCCGGCACGACGGCCGAAGCCATTGGAGAAGCCCTGGGCCGCGCGTATCAACACGCGCCGTTTGTGCGACTGACGGGCGATGCGCTGCCGGAAATCAAGCACGTGGCGTGGACCAATTTCTGCGACATCGGCTGGAAGTTTGACGCGGCGTCGCGCCGGCTGGTGATGGTGGTCTGTATCGACAACCTCGTGAAGGGTGCCGCCGGTCAGGCTATCCAGAACTTCAACGTCATTTGCGGCTTTGATGAACGGACGGGGCTGCGATGAACGGCCCTCTGGTGCTCAAGCTTGGCGGTGAGTTGATTGAAACCGCCACTGCGCGGAACGCTTTCGCTGCGATGGTCGCTGACCTTCGTGCGACGCGCCCGGTCGCGATCGTCCATGGCGGCGGTCGCGCGATCGACGCGGAACTTGATCGCCGTGGCATTGTGCCGCAGAAGGCGGACGGCCTGCGCATCACCGACGGCCCGACGCGAGACGCAGTGGTCGCGGTGCTGGCCGGGTCGGCCAATACCGATCTCGTGGCTGCGCTCGTGAACGCGTCTGTGCCGGCCGTCGGCCTGACGGGTGTTGATGCGGCGATGGCCGAAGCGACGAAAGCGCCGGCGCTGCGCTCGACCAAGGGCATCGACGTGGATCTCGGTCTGGTGGGCGATCCCGATGACGTGGATCCGGCACTGGTCGAACTGCTGATGACGTCCGGCTACGTGCCGGTGGTCGCCAGTCTCGGCATTGAACGTGGCCCTGCGGGCGCCGGCATCCTCAACGTGAATGCGGATGTCATGGCGTGCCGGTTGGCCGCCGCGCTCGGAGCCGAACTGATCATTGCGGGCACGACTGCGGGCGTGCTTGATTCGCAGGGGACGTTGCTGCCCCTGCTCACGACCGACGACATGGACGCGCTCATCAACGACGGCACGGCGACGGCCGGCATGGTGGCCAAACTTCGCGCGTGCCGGACGGCACTGGACGAAGGGGTGCCGTCTGTGCGGCTCGTTGACGGCCGCGGTTTTGCCGCCGGGATCAATCCCAGCGACGCCCCGGGCACCACTCTCACTGCGAAGGTCACGATTCACTCATGAGTACAACCGCCACTGCGCCCTCGTCCGTTCAGAGACTCGAAGCCCAGCACATTCTGCAGGTGTACCGCCGTACGCCCGTGGTGTTTGACCGCGGCGAAGGGTCGTATCTGATCACGACCGACGGCAAGCGCTACCTGGACTTCATCTCCGGCGTCGGCGTGGTGTCGCTCGGGCATGCCAATCCGGCGCTGGCTGCGGCGATCGCCGATCAGTCGCGCACACTGCTGCACACGTCCAATCTGTTTTTTCACCCGTTGCAGGCGGAAGTGGCCACTCGCCTGTCGGAGTTGACGGGCCTCGACCGCGCGTTTTTCTGCAACAGCGGCACTGAGGCCGTGGAAGCGTGCCTGAAGTTTGCGCGCCGATACTGGCACTCCAAGGGCCAGACCTCGCGCACGAAGTACATTGCGTTCTCGCACGCGTTCCACGGGCGCACGATGGGATCGTTGTCAGTCACGTGGGACGACCACTACCGCGCGCCTTTTGCGCCGCTGATTCCCAACGTCGTGTTTGTGGACAACAACGACCCGGTGGCGCTCGCGGCTGCGGTGGACGACACCACAGCCGCGATCATCGTGGAACCGATCCAGGGTGAAGGCGGCGTGCGGCCGATCAGCAGCGAGATGGCAGCCGCGATCGAAGCCGCCTGCGCGTCGAGCGGCGCGTTGCTGATTGCGGACGAAG
>CAZLJG010000243.1:0-5074 GCA_964559545.1 uncultured Solibacteraceae bacterium
GTGTTTCCGGTGCACGAGGTCGAGCTGCTCGACCTGTCATTTGACGCGCCGATGGCGTTTTCGGCCAGACTCACCAACCCCCTGCCGCGCGGACAGGTGCTGTCGCACGGCCTCTTCGGCCCGTTCGACGCGGATGAACCCGGGCGCAGCCGTATCGAGGGGTCGTACGATTTTTCAGACGCCGATTTCGGCACGCTGAAAGGTCTCAGCGGGCAGGTGCACTCAAAGGGACTGTTCGCCGGCATCCTCGACGAGGTTCAGGTGGATGGCACCACGACCAGTGAGGACTTTCAGTTCGATGCGGGCGGGGCACCAACACCGTTACGCACGGAGTTTCGCGCGCTCGTGGATGCAACCACGGGCGACCTCAAGATCGTCCACCTCGACGGCCTGCTCGGGAACAGCGCGTTCACTGCCACGGGCGACATCTCGCGCAATGTGGACCGGCCTGGACGACGGGTCTCGCTTGATGTGGAGTTCCCGGCGGGCCGGTTGGAAGATCTGCTTGGGTTCATGGTGGAGGCAGCCCGGCCGGTCATGGTCGGAGACCTCACGCTCAAGGCGAATATCGTGATCCCCACCGGCGAGGGACGCGCGCTTGATCGCATGGACCTGACCGGCACCATCGGCCTGAAGGATGCGCAGTTCAGCAGCCGGGCGTCCCAGGCCAAACTCCGTGAAATGAGTCGGCGCGCACAGGGGCGCAAGACTAACGATCCGCCCGACCGCGCGTTGGTCGGCCTCGCCGGCACATTCCGCATCCAACGATCCGTCGCCCGATTTCGATCATTGACGTTCCGGACGCAGGGCGCCCGGGTGGCGCTGACCGGCACCTACGGCGTGCGCGACACATCCCTCAACTTCAGAGGCACGATGCGCACCGACGCGTCCGTATCGAGAGTCGTGGGGGGCGTGAAAGGGTTCTTCCTCCGCGCGGTGGACCCCATCTTCCGCAAGGACGGCGCGGGCGCTGTGCTGCCGATCAAGATCACCGGCACACTCGCCGACATGCAGGCTGGTCTGGAGATGCGAAAGATCTTTAAGTAGCGTGCCGCGCCTTGACGTGCTTCACCGATGCGGTGATGAGCTTCTTCAGCGTCGGCAGGTGCAGGTCGGACAGTCGCTTCACATACAGGCACGACTTGCCGGTCGAATGAGGACCGAGTTTCGCCATCAACTCGGGGTACCCATCAAATCCCGCCATGATGTACAGGGTCAGATTCTGCTTGCGCGGGGAAAACGCCGCCAATGGCCAGTCCCCTGATCGCCCGGTGGCATAGGTGTAGGTGTAGGTCCCGAACCCCACCAGCGACGTCCCCCACATCGCGGGTTTTTCGCCGGTGATCTCCTGCATCATCTTCGACACGGCCTTGCAGTCTGCCCTGCGCTGGTCGTCGGCGATCGCATTCAGGAATGCCGACACTGAGGCTTTCGTTTTCTGCGTCTTCAGTTCCGCCATCACACCTCCACGGGGGTCAGCAGTTTGGTTTTTGTCTCGTCGGTCAGTTCGACCGGCGTCTGGGTGTCGTAATTGAAGCTCACCTGAACGGTCTTCGCCACAGCGACCACCTGACCAGTCGTCAGGTCGACGATTTCGTACTCGTAGCGGAAACTCGTCCGGCCAAACCCTTCGATGCGCGCCCGCACTTCAAGCTCGTCACCGTAGGTCGCCTGTGCGCGATAGTCCACCTCGGCTCGGGCGAGAATCACCCCGGTGATGCCCTGTGCCCGCCACAGGACAAACCGCGCGTTCTCGAGGTACGTCAGGTAGACCGCGTTGTTGACGTGCCCGTATGCGTCACAGTCGCGAAACCTGACGGTCAGCGGCAGGCGCACCAGCCACTCGGGTGTGTCGGTCACTGCGCGCTCCGCTTTTTCTCGAGTCGGCGCTCTTCCTGCAGGCGTTCAAGCTCCACCACCGAGTGGTCGGCGTATTTCATCGCTGCCGCGATGGCGTGATGCCGTGCCTGCGTGTCGATCAACGTGTGCATCTGCTGACACACGCGTCGATACGCGGGATGCCCCTGGGGCGAGGTGCGAAGTTCAATGACATGCATCGCCTCACGGGCGTTCATGTCCATGATGAAGCGCACGCGATACGCCATCGGCACGGCGTATTGGGCCACTTGCGGCATCCCTGCCGCCGTCAATCCTTCCGCCACTTCAGCACACCGGTTCATCACGCGCTGCCAGTCCGCGTCGCCGCCCGCCTCGACGATGGCCTCGGGTTGCGTAAAGCCGTGCGCAGTCGAGAGCGCCTGCCACTCAATCGTGCACATGCGATGCCGCTGCAGGTCGCGGAACGCACCGTAGTCGGTGAGCACGTCAAAGCGATACGAGGTCCGCTCAAAGGCCCGACCGGGTTTGTGCCGGCGGTTCGCCCTGTCCCCGATGTACGCCGCCAGGACGGCCGCGCGGTCATCGGCGCTCATCCGGCGGGCCATGGCCAGCAATTGATCGTCAGGGAGTGATGAAGACGCGTAGAGGGCCGCCGCGACGACTTTGACTTCGCCGTCGGGATCAAATTCCGCGAGATGCACTTCACCGCGAGGCTCGGGTGTGACTCCCGCAGTCAATCTGGACATGACCTCAGAGGTCTTTTCGCGGACGTCCGCGAAGTACGCGCTCCACCGGCCGCCGCGGTCCGGCTGGTCCACACGCGTAAAGAAGGCCGGCACGACTTTTCGCAGCTCGGTCAACATCAGGTCCGCGCACGACCGCATTTCCTCGAGCGGGTGCGCACGCATCCTGAGCAACAGCGCTTCATACGCCTGACCTGTTCCGTAAATCCCCACGTTGGATCGTGTGGCCGCCGGCAACAGACCACGCAAAGTATCGAGCGCCTTCGCGCGAATTGCCGACCGGTACACAGCGTCCGAGTCGCCGGCGGCCTTCGGGTACCGTCGTTCAAACCACTCGCGCATGGGATCGATCCAGCGCGCGTACGTCTCAAACGTGAGATCGAGCGCTTCAACGTAGGACTGCCGAAGTGGATGGCCGACGAGCTCCGCGGGCACCAGATACCGCCAGTGATCATCACGCCGCTGCGTGTACGGAATGTAGCGCGTGGACTGTTCCAGGTAGGCCGCGAGACGGCCGCGCTCAAGCACCTTCGTCAGCAGGTTCGACACATCCTCACACGCGAGGTGCACGCCACCGAGCTGGGCGACCGAGTCGTCCCCGTAGTCGTTGAATACACGCTGATACAACGCGTCGGCTTTGGATGCCTGGACCGGCCCGGCGCCAGCACCTTCGGCGGGCCCCTGCAGCTGGTCCATGAATTCGTCGAGCAGCAGGCGCCGCACGCTCTTCGCTGAACGCGAGTACCGCGCGAACAACGCGCCCTTCACGGTTTCCGGCAGATTGATCAGCGCAAACACCGGCTGATCGACATTGGTCACATACGGCGCAAGGGCCGCGGCTTCTTCCGCCGTAAACTCACTCGCCATCGTCGTCTTCGTCATCCTCGTGCCGCACCCAGTAGCGTTCGTACTCCTCAAGGAATGTCAGGCTCTCGAAGGAGACCATGCGGTCAAAAAACAACACCCCATCGAGGTGGTCGTATTCGTGCTGGATGACGCGCGCGGGGAAGCCCTTGGCGGTGAACGCGATCTGGCGACCGGCGCGGTCGTACGCCTTCACCCGGACCTCAGGCGCCCGTGGCACGCGGCCACGAATGTCAGGAATGCTGAGACAGCCTTCCCATCCAAGCTCAGCAGGTTCACCAACCAGTGTCAGTTCCGGATTGATCAATGCCATCAGCGGCATCTCGCCTTCGTCGTGCACGACCGGGCCGATGGGCTTGGCGGCCGTGCCGGCGACAAACAGCCGCAGGCCCTCATGCACCTGGGGCGCCGCGAGTCCGATGCCGGAGTATTCGCGCATCGTGTCGAACATGTCGTCGATCAGGCGCTGCACCTCCGGCGAGGTGATGCGCTTGGGGTCTATCGCGTGCGCCGGGTTCCGGAGAACGGGATGTCCCAGCCGCGAGACTTTCAGGATCGCCATCCGGCCTACCCCAGTTCGTCGGCGCTGGTGACGCCGTAGAACGAGAACCAGGGCTTCGCCGGCTTCAGCGACTCATTCACGTTCTTGATGTTCTCGACACCCTTGGTCTCGAGCCAGCGGCGGAACGCCTCCGGGCCTTCCTTGGCAAACACCGGCATGCCGTCCTTCCAGGTTGCGCGTCCGCACAACACGCCCGAGTACCGCACGCCGGATTCACCGGCCAGTGCGAGGGATTCGGTGAACTCCGCGTTGCTGACACCCGCCGAGAGGTAGATGAACGGCTTGGTCGACGCCTCCGCGGATTTCAGGAAGAGCTTCTTGGCTTCGTCGCGCGTGTACGCGACTTCGCCGGTGGTATTGCACGCGGCGCCCTCGACGAACTTCATGTTGATCGGAATTTCGACCTTCATGACATCCACGCCGTAGCGGTCCTTGGTGAACTCACGCATCGCGCCCGCCACGACATCGGGCTTGGTCTTCGCGTACGCGAGACCCTTTTCGTCGGCACCTTCTTCGTAACCCACAAATTCAAGAAAGAAGGGAATGTCGTTCGCGCGGCACTCGTCGCCGATGCGCTCGACCCATGCGTGTTTCAGGTCGTTGACGGGCTTGGGATCAAACGGCGTGTAATAGAGAAGGATCTTGATGCAGTCCGCACCACTTTCCTTGAGGCGGCGCACCGACCACACGTCGAGGAGGTCCGGCAGGCGGCCAGGCGTGTTGGAGTCGTAGCCGGTCTTTTCGTAGGCCAGCAGAAGGCCGGCGTTTTTTGCGCGGCGCTTTGACGGGCCGATGCCCCACTCCGGGTCGAGCAGAATCGCAGAGGCATGGGGGGTCAACACCTCGGTGACAAGGCCCTTGAACTCCTCCATCATGGCGTCGGTCACCGGGCGGCCGCTGTCTTTCGCGAGCGCCTTCTGAAGCGACCCGCGCTGGTCCATTGCCGCCGCGGCCACGACGCCACGGGCGTCCGCCACCGCTTTCATCCCTGCCAACTTGCCCGCTGAAATCTTCATGACTCAGGTCTCCTGCGCCAAAAACCGACGCATCTTATCATTCTCAACAT
>CAZLJG010000244.1:0-5065 GCA_964559545.1 uncultured Solibacteraceae bacterium
CGCAGAAGATGCAGCGCGTCTTGTGAATCTGATACAGCTCGGCGTAGCGCGGACCGGCCTGCACTGTGCCATTGTTCTCAGCCGCTTCGAGATAGATCGCGTCGGCCGGGCACGCCACGGCGCACAGGCCGCAGGCCACGCATTTTTCAAGGCCGTTTTCGTCGCGCATCAGCACCTGCTTGCCGCGGTAGCGCGGGAAGGTCGGGACCTTCTCGTCCGGATAGTTGACCGAAATCGGCTTCCGGAACATGTGCATGAAGGTATTCGCGAAGCCTTTGATGAACGGCACGATCATGAGCGTCATGATATCAAAAGGCGCCCAACTGGACGCCCCGGGCCTTCAGGTGACAAAATTTCCGCCAGGCACGTCTAACATCAGGCAATCACAAAGGAGCAGTGCCTTGGACCTTCCGGAACGCCACCCCGACGACTTGCTGACGCCCCCCGTCCCGCCGACCTCCCCGGAATGGCCGCGGATGGTTGAGCCCGAGAGCGATGAGGCGTGGATGGCCCTGGGAATCACCCCTCCCGCGCCTGTGGCCCACCCCACCGCCCCGCGCCCTGGCGGGCAGGACGTTGCCCGGCTCAAGCTCGACCGTCGATCCGCCGTGCTGAGCCGGATTGGTGAAGAACTGCTCGCGTGGACCAAGACCCTGGCCTCGGCCGCCGTCTACGCCACGTTGATAGTCACGTTTGGCTTCCAGGTCGCGCGCGTCGAGGGCCAGAGCATGGCCCCGACCCTTGAAGACCAGGACCGCCTGATCGTCAACAAACTCGCCTATCAGTTCGACTCGCCCAAGCCGGGCGACATCGTGATGCTGTATTACCCGAAGGACCCCGGCAAGTCGTTCGTCAAACGCGTCATCGCCGAACCACTCGACACCGTCCGCATCGTGGACGGCAAGGTCTTCGTGAATGAGGTGCTGCTCGATGACGACTTCGTTTTCATTCCCGAGGAATACCGCATGAACGACAACCTCGGTCCAGACCTCGTGCCCGAAGGCTACTACTTCGTCATGGGAGACCACCGCAACAACAGTTCCGACAGCCGCCACTGGGGCTTCGTGCCGAAGAAGTACATCCTCGGCAAAGTGCAGCTGCGCTGGTGGCCCTTCAGCCACGCGCGGGTCTTCTAGGTATAGATAGACGCGATCTCGGCGGCATACATCGTGTCAATGACACGACGTTTCACCTTGAAGGTGGGCGTCAACTCTCCTGTACCGATGCTGAACTCGCGCGCCAGCAGCCGGAACTGCTTCAGCCGTTCGAACTGCGCCAGCCCCTGGTTGATTTCGTCCACGATCGCCGCATACACGGCCTGCACATCCGGCGTGGCAAGCCACGTGCGAGTGGCCTCGATGCCGGTGGGTGCGGTCGTGCCCATGCGCGCAGCGAGCGCGGCAAAATCTGGCACGATCAGAATCGCCGGGAAGTGCCGCTTCTCGCCCACCATCACCGCTTCACTCACCAGTGGCGACGCCTTGAACTTCGCTTCAATCGACGATGGCGCGATCTTCTTGCCGCCTGACGTGACAATCAGTTCCTTCTTGCGATCGGTGATGCGGAGATACCCTTCAGCGTCGAGTGTGCCGATGTCGCCGGTATGAAACCAGCCGTCGCGCAGGACCTCGGCGGTATCATCCGGCCGGTTGTAGTAGCCCCGCATGATGTTCGGCCCCTTCGCCAGGATCTCGCCATCGTCAGCGATGCGAATCTCGACGTTGGGAATCGCCACGCCGACCGCCCCCAGTCGCACATCGTCGAGCGGTGTGACCGTCAGCACCGGTGAGGTCTCAGTCAGCCCGAACCCTTCAATGACGGGCAGTCCCACGCCGAAGAAGAACCGGGCGACGTCGGCATTCAGCGCCGCGCTGCCGGACACCACAAACCGGAATCGGCCGCCCAGGCCCTCGCGCACCTTGGCAAACACGAGGCGATCAGCGAGTGCCGACTGCAGACGCAGCCCCATCGGCATCGGCTTCCGCTCCGGCACGTACTGACCACGCGTGTGCGCCACGCCCATCGCCCAGCGGAACAGCTTGCCTTTCAGTCCCGGTAGCGCTGTGCCCTTCTCCAGAATGCGTGACTGGAGCTTTTCAAAGACTCGCGGCACGCCGGTCATGACCGTGGGCCGCACCTGTTGCAGGTCGCGCCCAATCGTCTCGTTCGACTCGGCAAACGCCATTCCGACGCCGCTCACCATGTACACCCAGGTGACCATGCGTTCAAACGAGTGCGACAACGGCAGAAACGACAACGCGGTGTCGGCGTCGGAGACCGGAAAGATGGCGCAGATATCGCGGAGGTTGGACGCGAGGTTGCCATGCGTCAACATCACGCCCTTGGGTTCCCCGGTGGTGCCCGACGTGTAGATGAGCGTCGCCAGATCGTCGGGCGAGACCGTCATCGAAACGTCGTCCCCACCCACTTGTCGTCCTCGCGCCGCAACATCGGCCAATGTCAGCACCGTCAGGCCCTCAACGGACGGCAAGGGGTCCGGCGGATCGATCACGACGACCGTCTTCAACGCCGGCACACCCGACGCCACGGCGAGCACCTTCTCAAGCTGCACCGTCGTGGAGACGACGACGATCGCGGCGCCGCAGTCACGGAGGATGTACGCGACTTGATCCGGAGCGAGGGTGGGATAAATCGGCGCGGTCGCGGCACCGGCCGTGAGCACGGCGAAATCGGTAATCACCCACTCCGGCCGACTCTCGCAGACCATCGCCACGCGGTCGCCGCGCGACAGGCCGAGGGAGCGCAATCCATGACTGACGGTCTGCAGTTCGCCCATCAGTTGGTGGCCGGTCATCCAGCTCACGCCACTGGCACTGCACCGTGCGATCACGGGCCTGTCGGCAAATCGTCCAGCCACAAAGGCCGGCACTTGGGCGATGGTCGGCGGCAGGTGGGGACGACGGTCAGCGGCCATTGCGCAGCAGTCTACGATAGACGCCGCTTCGGCCGCCGGACTTCCGCGTGAGGCAGATTCCAGTGATTTCCATGGTCCGGTCCACCGCCTTGACCATGTCGTACACAGTGAGCGCCGCTACGGTCACCGCCGTGAGGGCCTCCATTTCGACGCCGGTGGGGCCGGTCGTCCGCACGGTGGACGCACTCGTATAGCCCCACCGCCGCGGCGTGAGGGTGACATCCACATGAGAAAGAGCAAGCGGATGGCACAAGGGGATCAGGTCCGACGTTCGCTTCGCGGCCATAATGCCGGCCAGCCGGGCCGCCTGCAGCGGGTCCCCCTTTTTGATGGCACCGGACCGAATCGCGCGCACGGCCGCCGCGCTCATCCGGATCTCGCCAACGGCTGACGCCTCTCGCAGGGTCGCCGGCTTGTCGCCGACGTCCACCATCGTGATGCGCCCGCGCGCATCCACGTGCGACAGCACCGGCGCGTTAGCCTTCTTCGCCATCACCCGACTCCCCGCGTGCGAGGAAAAACGACAGGCTCTCGAGCGACACCGTCAGATCCACATTCTTGAGCTTCACGCCGGGCGGCACCTTCAGTGAGCCCGGCGAAAAATTGAGGATCGCGCGGATGCCTGAGGCCACCGCGGTGTTCGTGACATCCTGCGCGGCCGACGCGGGCACGGCAAGCACGACGATGTCGATGCTGTCGCGTTTGACGAGCTTGCGGAACTCGGACATGTCCACAATGCGCACGCCGCCACGCGACTTGCGGCCGACTTTGCCGCGCTCTGCATCAAACAGCGCTGCGATCTCGAAGCCTTCCTGCCGGAATCCCGGATAGTCCGCGAGGGCCAGGCCCAGGTTGCCCGCGCCGACGATCGCCACCCGCACGGTGCGGTCGAGACCGAGAATCACGCGGAGGTGACGTTTCAGCTCGCGGACGTAATAGCCGACACCACGCACGCCGAACTCGCCGAAGTACGCGAGGTCCTTGCGAATCTGCGCAGCGTTGAGGTGAAATTGTTCGGCCAGTGTTCGTGACGAGACGGTCTTCACACCGGCCGCATCGAGCGTGTTGAGGCATCGCAGGTACACGGACAGTCGCCCGGCCGTGAGCTCCGACACCTGTTCTCCGCCGTTCCGCACCTTGTTCCGCGTGGTCACAAGCATGAAATTCTAGCCGAAGCCGCAGTCCGATTCTCCGTGTAACATCGGGTTCATGGGGTTCTGGCGCTCTGCCGGTGTGCTCGCGATCGGCCTCGGTCTTGTCGCCACGACGACGCATGGCCAGTCGATCTCGCGAATCGCCACCACGGTGCAGGCCGTGACCAGATATCCGGTGTTCTTCCACGACAAGGCTCTCGCGCTGGTCGGCACACCCGTGCCGGTCTCCGGTGGCGCCCTCACCGGGTTCTCTGTCGAGTCGCCTCGCACCTTCGTGATTGCGCCGCGCACGGGTGAACCACCGTCGCGTGTATCGGAGTTTCGTGGCCGACTGTTCGACATCGGCCGATTCCTCTCGGACGACTCGCGGCTCGGCCCCTTGAACCTGCCGGCCATCATCACCACCGTGATGGGCGATCGATGGCCCGCGCGTGAACAGCTGCTTGTCCTGACGGGCGCGACGTGGTCGGACGCTCCGGCGGCCAACGACATCTCGGTGCGCGCAATCGCGCTGAACCCGGCCGCGTTTGAGGGCCGCACTGTGACACTCCGCGGACGGTTCCGTGGCCGGAACCTGCTGGGCGACCTGCCCGCGTGGCCCAGGCAAAGCGAGTGGGACTTCGTCCTGCAGTCAGCCGACGCGGCGATCTGGGTGCTCGGCCGTCGCCCCCGGGGTGATGGATTTGATTTGAGCACCACCAGTCGCGCGCAGACAGGGCGCTGGCTCGAGGTCACCGGCCGCATCGACATCCGCGAGGACCTCCCCGTTCTGATCGCTGACACGATCCGGACGTCGGAGGCCGAAGCTGAGGTTGTCGACGAGCCGGAGCCCGCCGCTCCCGCCCTTCCCCCGCCAGCGATTGTGTTCACGGCACCCACCGGCGGCGAAGTGCTGGTCCCGAGGGATGTGGTCGTCCGTGTGCAGTTCTCACGTCCGATGCGGGAGGCGACATTCACCGATCGCGTGCGGGTCACC
>CAZLJG010000245.1:0-1600 GCA_964559545.1 uncultured Solibacteraceae bacterium
GTAGGAGGGAGACGACATGAAGACACTGAGAATCGCCGTGTTCGTGCTGATCGCGTCCGTGGTGACAATGACGTATCCGTCGGCCAGCGGTCTGGTCGGCATCTACGGCATCGTCGAGCGCATCACGTTTGAAGGGACCCCGACACCTGAACGAGCGCAGGTCTGGGGCGCGTTTGCGTTTGCAAACGGGGGAGTAGGCAACGTCTCGGCGTGGTCGCCGGTGAAACGTGGCTACCTCTACTTCACGGTGCCGGATGCTTCCGTGACGACCCCGGCCAATGTCGAGCTGGTGCGTCGCGAATGGGCCGACCTGAAGGCGGTGGCCGGCACGGGACAGGTCGTGGCATTCGGGCGCTGGGGCTACATCGGACGGTTCGACGATCTGATGGAACAGCCCTGGTTCCTTGAGCGGCGGCCAAGTGGCAACGAATACACCGACCTGCGCGTGCGGGCGGCCACGGCAAAGGCGGCCGCACCGTCGGTGTACCACACCAACGCCGGCGTGGTGAGGATTCCCGACGGCAGCCACGCGGATCTCGTCCAGCAACTGCGCGCGGCTGTGGCGCGGTAGGATCCGCGGATGTATGCACTGACCATTCGTTTCGCCGCGGCGGTCGCTGTTGTTGTCGGCGCAACCGCGCCTGTGTTGGCGCAACAGCCGTTCACGCTCCAGACAGGTCCACCAGTGGCGGCGATGCCGGACCCAACTCAGCCCGGCGTCAAGAAGTTCAAAGACGTGGCGTTTGTCGTACGGTCGGCCGGCTGTGCCGACGTCGCGGCATTCCGGGTCACCGCCACCGCCGAAGGCATCGCTGGTGGTGTGCGCCGGTCTGTCGCGCTTCGCGTGCTGGACGTCACGGGAGGCATCTTCGCATTGGCTGGCCATGAGACGACGGGCACGTGGGTCGTGTCTGTGGCAGGCACCTGTGGGCGTAATGTGGCGGGCGCCACGGTACGCCTGATCAACGGCGCCTATCGACGCGACGCGGTCGAGGTGTTGCCGCACCACCCGACACCCGCCGATGTGGATCGCGCATTCGCTCGGCCCGGAGGCGGCGGCCGGCCGTGATCTGATGCGGCGGCAGGATGACATCGTGTTCGTCGCCCTGGCCGCGTTGCACGGCGCTGCCGTCCTGGCCGCACCCGTCTTTCCGCTCATCGCCGTTGGCGTGTGGTGGAACTCCAACACCATCGCGCACAATTTCGTCCATCGTCCGTTCTTCAAGTGGCGCGCAGCCAACGTGCTGTTCGCGTTCTACCAGAGCGCCCTGCTCGGTATTCCACAGACGTTGTGGCGCGAACGGCATCTGGCCCACCACGCGGACACTCCGTGGCGATGGCGGTGGTCAGTGCGGCTCGCTCTCGAAATCGCGCTGATTCTCAGCACGTGGGGGCTGATTGCGACGACCGCCCCTGGGCTTTTCGCCTTCACCTATCTGCCGGCGTTTGTCGCCGGCCTCGGTTTATGCGCGTTGCAGGGTCGTTACGAACACTTGGGCGCCGTGACCACCAGTAACTATGGGCGCGTGTACAACACGCTCTGCTTCAACGACGGCTACCACTGCGAACATCATGCGTTCCCCGGCGTGCATTGGTCGGA
>CAZLJG010000245.1:1700-4993 GCA_964559545.1 uncultured Solibacteraceae bacterium
GTGGTCATCATCGATGGCAATCAGGCGCACCTTGCCAATGCACGTGCCTTCCTTGAGTCAACGGCGACCGATGCGCGGCCGATTGTGGAGTTCCGTCACGAAACGTTTGCCCCCGGGAGCCGCGCCGACGGATTCGATCTTGTCGTGCTGCCGCTGGCGTTTCGCGGCGACAGAGAGGCGCTCTACACGAAACCACCTGCGCCGCTTCTCCTTGCCCATGACTGGTGCTGGCGGCGCCGAGGCACCGGCAGGCTGGTCTCGTTGTTCCTGCTCAAGCGTGTGAATCTGGTCCGCTCATGATTGCCCCCGCACTGATCCTCGCGCTCATCGTCGCGCGTGTTGTTGTGATGTCGGGCCGTCAGGTGGAGTGGTCGGCGGAGATGATCCTGGCCTGCTTCGGCCAGGACGCCTTGGTCGCGGTCGCGTTTCTCGGTGTGGAGGCCGTTGCCTGTCGCTGGCGACGTGGGGGGCGGGTGCTGACGACCGTGATGTGGCTGGTGGTGGCGTATGTGGCACTCAACGTCGCGGTCGCGCGTGTGCTGCCGACCCCGCTGACCTGGCCCATGCTGCGGGCCGCCGGGGCGCCGATCGCCGACTCGATTCGTCTCTACGCCACGTGGTCCTCGCTCTTGGCGATCGCATCCGTGCTTGTGGCGGCGGGTGTGGGCCTGCGGGCTGGCCGTCGAGTGCCGGTCGCCTGGGCGCGGTCCCTTGCGGTTGTCCTCATCTTCATCGGAGTCGCCGGCGCTTGGACGGGCCCTCGCGTCGAGACTTGGGGGCTCCAGCGGAATGCGCTGGTGACACTTGTCTTCAGCGCGCTGCCTGCCGTGGAGGCTCGCGCGTCCGTGGGGGAGTGGCGCCAGTCCTTCGACGCCCGGTCCACGGCCGAAGATCTAACCGCGTTATCCGGTATCGCCGCGGGCCGCCATGTCGTGGTGATAGGCCTTGAGTCCGTTGGCGCGCAGTATCTGAAGACGTACGGCGCCGCTGAAGACGTGATGCCAAGGTTGGGTGAACTTGCCGAGCACGGAGTGGTGTTTGATCAGGCGTACGCCGTCTCGCCAGACAGCATCCGTAGCCTCTACTCGGTCCTGTGTGCGCGGTATCCCGCGTTTGACACGCCGATCGAGGCCTACGCGACTGGGCCGTGCGCATCACTCGCGACAGCGTTGCGCAACAAGGGTTATGAAACTGCGCTGTTTCATTCAGGGCGTTTCGGATACCTCGGCATGACCGGTGTTGTTCGCGATCGCGGCTTCGACACTCTCGAGGACGCCGGCCACATCGGCGGCAATCACGAGTCCAGTTTTGGCGTGGATGAGCCTGCGACGGTCGCTCGCATCCTGTCGTGGATAGACTCACGCGCGCCTGAAGGGCGCTTCGCACTCGCGTACATGCCGATTGCGGGGCACCACCCGTACGTGTTCCCTGGGGCTGGGGCCTTTGGCGCGGCGACGGACCTCGATCGCTACCGCAGTGCGCTGCACGACGGCGATGCCGCGATTGGCGTGTTGATCGACGGGCTGAAGTCACGGGGCCTCTTCGAGCAGACGATGTTCGTGGTGTATGGGGATCATGGTCAGGCCTTTGGCCAACATCCCGGCAATGTCGGACACACGTTTTACCTCTACGAAGAAAATGTCCGGGTGCCCCTGCTCATCGCCGTGCCTGGCGCCATCGGAGCACTGGTGGGCAGCGGTATGACGACCAGTCTCATCGACGTCACGCCGACGGCTTTCGACCTGCTGGGGCTCGCGCGGGACACGGCGCACCAGGGCCAGTCTTCCCTGACTGGACCGCCTCGCACCGCGTTGATGTTCACTGACTACGGCGCGAACCTGGTGGCCCTTCGGGACGGCCGCTGGAAGTGCATTCTTGACCTGGGGGCTGGCCAGTCGAGGCTTTTTGACCTCGACACAGACCCGGGCGAACGCGACGACCTTGCTGGCGCGCATCCCACCCGTGTGGCGGCCTGCACCAGGACCCTGCGCGAGTGGAGCGCCGCTCAGAAGGCCCGGCACCGCCGGCCTTGACGCGTCGCGCAGCCGTATGACAACGTCATACGCATGGAAGAAGTCCTCACCGTTCGGGTGCCGAAGGGCACCAGGCGTAAGTTGGAGAAACGTGCCCGGGCCCAGAATCTCTCGCTGAGCCAGTACGTCCGGCGTGCGCTCGAAATGGAGGAACTCCTCAGCGCCCTGGAGGCGGCCCGGCTGGACCTGGTCCCGCAGGCGCGAGCCCAGGGCGTCTACACGGATGACGACGTCTTCGCGATCGTCTCGTGATCGTCGTCCTCGATACGAACGTTGTGGTCGCGGCGCTGACAGCCAACGGCCTCTGTCATGAGTTGTTGAAGCGGACGATTCGGTTGCGTCTGTTGGCGACATCGGCCGCCCTGCTGACGGAGCTTGACGCGACTCTGCAGGAAAAATTCACGGTCACGCCTGCGGTCAAGGCGTTTCTGACCGCCTATACCCAGGCCGTCACTCTCGTGGAACCGGTGGCCCTTTCCGCACCGGTCTGCCGGGATCCTGATGATGACGTGGTGCTGGCGACCGCGGTGGCCGCCGGGGCGACGGTGGTGGTCACAGGGGATCAGGACCTGCTTGCGCTGCAGGCCTATGCCGGGATTCCGATTATTGGCCCGCGGACCTTTGTCGAGTTTCTCGACCGAAACGCGCCGCAGCGGTAATCCAGCGTAAAATTCCTTCCCTATGGAATTGATCGAAGCGAAGTTTGCGAAGCTCGGCACCGACCACGCGCCGGGGCAGGAAGTGCGACAGGGCGCCGATGTGCCGGCCACGATGTTGCGTGGCGATGTGCTGCCGGGCACACCCGTCGATTTTTCGCATGGCGACGTGAATGACACCGCCTTTGCGCCGACCCCTGGGGCCCTCGATGAGTTCGTCTCGGGCGTCCATCGTGGTGGTCCGCAGGCGTATACCGAATACCGCGGCGGCGCTGAACTACGCGACCGTGTCGCCGCACACCTCGGCGCATTTACGGGCCGTCCCGTGTCGGGCGCCAATGAGCTCATCATCACGCCTGGCACGCAGGGTGCGTTGTTCCTTGCCCTGGGCGCGACGGTCACGACGGGCGATCGCGTGGCCATCGTGCGGCCCGACTATTTCGCCAATCGAAAACTTGTCGAGTTCCTCGGCGGCGAAGTCGTGCCTGTGCGGATGGACTACCTCGGCCACACTGCAGGCGCCGGACTCGACCTGCAGCAGCTCGAGGATGCGTTCAAGTCTGGCGTTCGCACGTTCCTGTTCTCCAACCCGAACAATCCGGCG
>CAZLJG010000246.1:0-4990 GCA_964559545.1 uncultured Solibacteraceae bacterium
CAACTAGCCCTGAGTTCAGAGCGAAATAAAGAACCGTGAATACACCGAGGCCGTAGACAAAGACCCAGACACTGCTCTCAAGAGTCAGCGGGGCAGGACCGGCAATCGACTGTAGGACTGAGGCGGCCAGCCAAACCGACAGGGGAGGGGCCGCGAGGTTAAATGGCGTCTGAACAACATCGAGGCGACGCTTCGTGTACCAGATCTTGCCTGACAAGACGAGCGCGTCCAGTAGGACTAGGACAGTGCCGACGGCTTGGCCATAAATCAAGGTTCCGGAGAAGACAAAAGTCTCCGAGACAGAGAAGCGCGCACCGATGGACTGAAACCTGACTGAAAGGAAACCGGAAAAGAGCGTCAGAAATGTGAGGTAGTACCAGTCGTTACCAGGCGGTGGGGTCAGGAAGACGCTCCTGATGCTGGCGACTGAGGCCGCAAGTCCAGCGCCGATCACGATCAGCACATAGACGATAGCCTTCCATGGATACGACGATAAAGGGCTTGCCATGAAAGGCTCCGGCCCCCGGACAAAATAGGCGGTTGATCGCCTACTGTCCGGTTAGCTCCAAACGATAATCGCTCGAATAAGCATGTCTTTCTCCGAGTGTCCCTTGAACTGCAATTGAGAAAACTGACTAGTTGTCCCACACCATGGTGTTGTCCCACACCATAGTGTTGTCCCAGACCATTGTCTGGCCCCACGAGTGGCTGTTGTCCCACACCATGGTGTTATCCCACACCATCGTGTTGTCCCAGACCATGGTCTTTCCCCAGATCCTGGAGTTGTCCCACACCATCGTGTTGTCCCACACCATGGTGTTGTCCCACACCATCGTGTTGTCCCACACCATCGTGTTGTCCCACACCATCGTCTCGCCCCACAGCGTCACATTGCCTGGGATTGACAGGTTGTCCCACACCATCGTGTTGTCCCAGACCATGGTCTGGCCCCACGTGGACGCCTGGCCGAACGTGATGCCGCTGGCCCACGCGGCTTCGCCGCCGATGGTGTTGGTGAGGTTGATCTTGGTGATGTTGCGGCTCTTCGCGAAGCGCACCGCGAGTGCCACGTTGAGGCTGCCGGCACCCTGCTTGATGAGGCCGACACCGGGAATGTGCTGCGCCGTCAGCTGCAGCGCCGTCTTCACTTCATACGGCGTCAGGTCAGGGCGCGTCTGCAGCAGGAGCGCCACGGAGCCGCTGACGACCGCCGTGGACATGCTCGTGCCCGACAACTTCATGTAGGTGCCGCCGCGCGCGCCAATCACCTGACGCGTCGGGTGACCTTCCCACAACGTCGTGCCACGCGTGACCGCCGCCACAATGCCGTTGCCCGGAGCCACAAGGTCCGGCTTCATCAGGGCGTTGGCCGGCAGGTCGTTCGGTGTCTGCGGCGCAGGCGTGCCGGGATCCACCACCGGACCCGCCGAGCTGAACGAGGCCACCGTGTCGTCGCGACGGAAGACCGTGCCGTTGGTGTTGAGCGCGCCAACCGTCAGCGCACCAGGCGTAAAGCCGGGCGACACAATCGCGCCGACGATGGGCTTGCTGTCCGGCGCCGGGGTCATCCCCAGGTTGCCAGCCGAAGCGACCACCACGAGACCGGCCTTGACCGCGTCCTCAACAGCAATCGCGAGGGGGTCGTTGCGCCAGGGTTCCGCCGCCGGATGTCCCAGCGAGAGGTTGATGACCCGCACCCCGAAGAATTCCTTGTAGCGGGCGAAGAAATAAATCGCGTCGATGACGTCGGCCACGTAGCCGGAACCGTCCGCGCTCAGCACCTTCGCGCTGATGAGCGTCGCGCCAGGGGCCATGCCGATGTAGGCGGCCGTTGCGCCCACCGACGAGCGACCCTGCTGCCACGTGCGGCTGCCTTCGCCACTGCCCGCAATGATGCTCGCCACGTGCGTGCCGTGACCGTATTCATCCGTGCCGCCCCATCGCACTCCACCGCTGCCGGTGAAATCCAGACGGGCACCCACGCGGTTGACGAGGTCAGGATGGTTCGCGATACCGGAATCGAGCACCGCAATACCGACGCCGCGTCCGGTGACACCACCAAAGGCCGAGCCCTGCGAGCCCTTCCACACCTGGTCAGCACCAATCGCCTGCGCCGTGACGGCCGCCATCGAGAACACGCGCACGTTTTCCGCAACGCTCTTGACCTGCGGTTCGCTGGTGACTTCTGCGATCTGGGCGGCGGTGCCCGAAAACACACCGCCCGCGATCATCCGCTTCATCAGCGGGAGGCCGTACTTCTGGCCGATGCGATCAACTTCAGACTGCGGAGCAATAAGAATGAACTGGAAGGTCTCGGCCGTCGCCGTTCGGCGGGCCAGCGCGCGATCAATTTTGTCGGCAAACTCCCGCGACATCTTGCCGCGGTGGTTGCCACCGGCCTCCGCCTGCGCGGGGGTGATCACCCCGGCGACCAGGGCCAGCCCAAGCAGGGCAGCTCCCAATCGGGGCAGATGGCGACGAGTTATTGAAACGATGACGCTCATAGAATCAAATTTCAGTCCGCGATCCCGACGGCACGCGACGCCGGTCCTGTCTTATATACGCACGTACCGTACCACCCGCCGCCGCGCTCAATTCCCCGCAAAACGCTGAACGTACGCAACTTCCGGTCGTCGATACCGCAAAAATCTTGTCCAACCAAATTACGGAACTGTGTGAGCGTTCACAGTCTTGTCAGTTGTGACGCGCTCGGTGTCGGAACGGTCACTCCCCGTAAGTCGCTGAACTGCACCATAATACGCCCGTACGGGCCGTCCTGCCAGCAGAGATTTTGGGGCCCATTCTCGAGGTGATTTATGGCCGAATCCCGCACCCTCCGCCCAGCCCTCCTCGGGGCACTCCTGGTTGCTCTGGCCGTTACGGGCTGGTGTGTCTGGTCCGGTGGTACTCCACAACCGGCCGGGTCTCCCGAATCTGCCGCCCCGACCCCCGGCGGACGTCTCCTGGCGACCTACTCCACGGAACCGACCAACTTTCTCCGACTCGCCCAGCCGACCGCTGCAAATCTCATGTTCAGCGGCCTGACCCAGGCCACCTTGCTCCGATCCGATGCCAAAGGGAATCTCGAAGCCCGCCTGGCCGCCACGTGGTCGGCTTCCGAGGACGGTCTGACGTGGACCATCGCCCTGAAACCGGAGGCGAAGTTTTCTGATGGCCAGCCGGTCACCTCCGCCGACGTCGTGTTCTCGGTGCGCGCCGCGTTGGGCACACCCGCCGGGGCGGACCTGACGATCGACGGGCAGCCAGTCAGCGTCCGCGCGCTCGACGACCGCCAACTGGTGCTGACCTTCCCGGCCCCGTATGGTCCCGGGCTCAGCGTCCTCGAAAACCTGCCCATCCTTCCGCGACACAAGCTCGAAGCTGCCGTCACTGCCGGCACCTTGGCGACTGTGTGGGCGACCAATGTCGCCCCTTCCGAAATCGTGGGCGCCGGGCCGTTCGTGTTGAAGGAATACGTGCCCGGCCAACGTCTGCTGTTTGGGCGCAACCCGCATTTCTTCGGCCGCGACGAGGCCGGCACGCCGCTCCCGTATCTGGATGAGATCGAGATGACGATCGTGCCGGAGGCCAACACCGAACTGCTGCGCCTGCAGTCGGGGGACGCCGACGTCATCACCAACTTCGTCAGCGCCGACGACCTCGCCGTGTTGCGGCAGAGTGAAGCGAGCGGACGCATCCAGTTGTCCGACGCGGGACCGGCCATCGACGTCACCACGTTCTGGTTCAATCTGCGGCCCGACTCCAAAGCCAGCGCGGGTCGTCCCTGGCTTGTCGCCCCGGAATTCCGCCGCGCGATCTCCCATGCCGTCAATCGGCAGGCGATTGTGGACACGGTGTTCCTCGGCGAAGCGATCGCGGCGTATGGCCCGGTCACGCCCGGGCACGGCGACTGGTATGTGCCTGATTTGCCGTCGGCCGCATTTGACGCCGGCCGCGCGCGCACGTTGTTGACCTCCATGGGCCTGACCGACCGCAATGGCGACGGCATCCTCGAAGACGCCCAGAATCAGCCGGTGCGATTTTCGGTCCTGACCCGAAGTGGCCAGCCCGCGTTCGAAAAGACGATGGCGGTGGTGCAGGAACACCTGCGGCAGGTCGGCATCACGATGGACGTGACGCCGCTGCCGGCCAACGAGATCATTACGCGGTATACCGCCGGTGATTTTGACGCGATCTACTTCGGTGGACGTGCGTCCACGCGTGATCCGGTCGGCAGCTTGTCGTTCTGGATGAGTTCAGGCGCCTTCCACTGGTGGAATCCCGGACAGACCACGCCGGCGACGCCGTGGGAAGCGCGCATCGACGAACTCATGAAGCAACAGGCGGTGACGACCGATCGCGACATGCGCCGCCGCTTGTTCGACGAAGCGCAGCGGATGCTGGCCGATCAAATGCCGGCACTCTGGTTCGTCGCGCCCCGGGCCGTCGTCGCCGTCAGCGGACGGGTGCGCGGCGCCACGCCGATCATCTTCTTCCCGCCTGTGCTCTGGAATGCGGAGCGGATCTACCTGGCGGACGGAGGTCGGTGAGCAGGTCGTTCGTCGTGTTTCTCGCGCGCCGCGTGATCACGGCGCTCGTGTTTGTGTTTGTGGCGTCCACCGCCGCCTACGTCATCGCCCGTCTCGCGCCGGGGGACGAAACGACCGCGGATTTTATTGCCGGCATTGATGCCGAGAGCATTGCCGCCAAACGGGATCGGCTGGGCCTTGATGATCCACTGGCCGCGCAGCTCGGCCGGTGGCTCTCCGGTGTGATCCGTTTCGATCTCGGCGAGTCTTCGTCATTTCAGCGGCCCGTCAGCGCGCTGGTACTTGAACGCGGCCTCAACACGGCGCAACTCGCCGCGACGGCCGTGCTCCTGGCCACTTTCGTCGGCGTGCCGCTCGGCATCGTGACTGGCGCGTGGCCCAGGCACTGGGCATCGCGGGTGATCGCGCCGTTGTCGCTCGCGCTCGTCGCGTGTCCTCCG
>CAZLJG010000247.1:0-1421 GCA_964559545.1 uncultured Solibacteraceae bacterium
ACTGGGGCACCGGCCACGCGTTGTATGAAGCGCCCCATGCCGGGATGATGGTGAACCCCAATCGCATCGCCACGCAGTCGTTGGTGCTGCGCGTGCCGATGTCGCCCGCGCGTGCGACGGCGTCGGATACGCCGATGGGCCCGATGGGCATCGCCATCAACGGTGTGGCGCTCTACAACCAATACGCCGCAGGCCGGGCGCCACTGACGAACGAAATCATCAGCTTCGATCGGTTCAACGGGCACCCGCAGCAGGCCGGGCAATATCACTACCACCTGGAACCCCTCTGGCTGACCGCACGCGATGGGATGGCCGCGTTGATCGGCGTGATGCTCGATGGATTTCCGGTCTACGGCCCGCGCGAGTCTGACGGGTCGGTGCCCTCGAGCCTCGATACCTGCAACGGTCACACACACGCGACTGCTGATTTTGCGTCCGGCACCTACCACTACCACGTCACCGCGACTGTGCCCTACATCTCGGGCTGTTTCGCAGGGGTTGTCGGGACTCTGGGCTAGCACCGTCGGCCATGAACCATGAACCGATGAACCATGAACACTTCTGAGGAGGCCTTATGCGCTGGTTGGTTGTGACCGTGTTGTTGTGGGTGGCGGCGTTGGCGGGTGGGCCGGTGCGTCCGGTGGTGGATGCCAGCGCGGTGACGCCAGTAAAAAACGGCGAATACCGCACGTGGCACACGAATGGACAGCTCGCCGAAGTGCGCCGGTATGTGGACGGCCGCGAAGCCGGGTTGCAGCAGTCGTGGACAGCCGACGGCGTGTTGTATCTCAACTACGAGGTACGGAATGGCCGTCGGTATGGGTTGGTGAACTCACGGCCCTGCGCGCCAGCGGAGGAGGAGGCGGCGCTGCCGTTCTACGGTGAACGCACGTTCACTCCGTCGTGGACTCCGGTAAGCCACTCGGTGACCAGTCACATGGTGAGCGACACGCCATTTGTCGATCAGATGGGACAGGCCTTCTCGCCTGCGACGCTCAAGGGACGCGCGCATGTGGTGAGTTTCATCTTCACGCAATGCGCGGCGATCTGCCCGCCGCTGGTGTCGTCGCTCAAGAAGGTGCAGGCCGCGACCGAAGGCACGGACGTGGCGCTGGTGTCGTACTCGGTGGATCCCGCCAACGACTCGGTGGCCGTGCTCCGCGAGTATGGACAGTCACGCGGGATCGACCCGGCGCGCTGGAAGCTGCTGACCGGCACCCGCGACGGCGTCCACACCGTGGCCCGCGATCTCTATTTCGCGGATGACGACGGGATGCGACAGGCGCTGGCGAACCCGAACATGTTCCTCCACACCGAGAAGCTGGTGCTGATCGATGCCGAAGGACGCATTCGCGGGCTGTATAACGGCACGCAGCCCTTCGAAATCCAGAAGCTGCTTGAGGACCTCAAGGTCCTTACCG
>CAZLJG010000247.1:1521-2876 GCA_964559545.1 uncultured Solibacteraceae bacterium
GGCATCGACACAGGCGGTACTTTCACCGACTTCGTCCAACTGACCCCCAAAGGGTTGGTGGTCCACAAACAGCGATCAACCCCGGATGACCCCTCACGGTCGATTCTTGACGGTCTCAGAACCCTGAACCCGGGAACCCCGAACGGACCCCAGGACTCCTGGACTCCTGGACCCCTGGACTTCGAGATTGTGCATGGGTCGACTGTGGCCACGAACGCTGTGCTGGAGCGGAAAGGCGCCAAGGTTGCGCTGGTCGCGACCAGGGGGTTCGAGGATGTCTTGAAGATCGGCCGGCAGACGCGGCCGGAGCTGTACAACATCTTCGTCGCACCGCGGCCGCCCCTGGTGGAGCCGCATCTGACGTTTGGCATCGCGGAACGCCTGGACGCCACAGGCGCTGTGCTTGAACCTGTCGTGGAAGACGACGTGGATCAATTGGCGAGGGTGCTGCACGACCACCAGGTGGACATCGTGGCGGTGTGCCTGCTTCATGCGTACGCCAATCCCGCACATGAGCAGCAGGTGGCGCACTGGCTGCGGCAGTCCGGGCTGACGGTGTGCGCCTCTCACGAAGTGCTCCCCGAATATCGCGAGTACGAACGCTGGAGCACCACGGTCGTGAACGCGTACGTGACGCCCATCATGAGCCGCTACCTCCTGCGCCTCGAGGAGGGACTGCGGACCGCGAACCGCTTGTCGATCATGCAGTCCAACGGCGGATGCATTTCCGCCGCGGCGGCGCGGGCGCAGGCGGTGCGAACAGTGTTATCCGGTCCCGCTGCGGGTGTGGTCGGCGCCAAGGCTGTCGCCGAGGCCGCGAGGCTGCGGCGTGTGATTGGATTCGACATGGGGGGGACGTCCACCGATGTCAGCCTGATCGACGGCAGCATCGGGCGCACAACGGATTCGCGTGTGGGCGACTTTCCCGTACGCCTGCCGGTGATCGATATTCACACCGTGGGTGCCGGCGGCGGCTCGATCGCGTATCTCGATACCGGTGGCGCGTTGCGGGTGGGGCCGCGCAGTGCCGGGGCTGCGCCTGGTCCCGTCTGTTACGGCGTGGGTGAAGAGCTGACGGTCACCGACGCGAACCTGTTGCTGGGCCGCCTCGACCCCGACTATTTCCTTGGTGGCCGCATGGCGATCGACCGCACACGCACCGAACGGGTGGCGGCCGATCTTGCTAAGCGCGCGCGCCTGTCGGTGCCCGATCTGGCCGAAGGCATCGTGCGCGTGGCCAACGCCAACATGGAGCGCGCCATCCGGGTCGTTTCGGTCGAGCGGGGACACGACCCTCGTCAGTTTGCCCTGGTGGCCTTTGGTGGTGCCGGTGGCATGCACGCGTGTGAGATCGC
>CAZLJG010000247.1:2976-4985 GCA_964559545.1 uncultured Solibacteraceae bacterium
ACGGTGAGTGTGGACGTGCGCTACGTCGGGCAGTCATTCGAAATGACGCTGCCGCTGACCGCGCGGTACCGCGACGCCTTCGACCGCGAGCATGGTCGCACCTACGGGTATTCGAATCCCGCACGACCCACCGAAGTGGTCAACGTGCGTGTCACGGCAACAGGTGTGACCGCCAAACCCACGTTGCCGCAGACCCGCGTCCGGGCTTCTTACCGTCCGACACCATCTGCACTTCGTCCTGGCCGGTTCGGTGGCCGCGCGGTCAAGGTTGCGTTGTATCGATGGGACGGTCTGCGTCCAGGGGCGCGAGCCAGCGGCCCCGCCGTGATTGCGGGTGGAGAGGCGACGGTCGTGATTCCACCACGATGGACATTCGCCGTCGACGGCTTCAGCAACATCCTCGCGTCACTCCCCGTGCGGTAGGATGCCGACTGTGCCCCAGCGCCGCTCGTGGAAGTTCTGGACGATCTACCTCACGGTGGTCACCGTTGTCATCGTCGGAGTGCTCGACGTGGCTGCGGGCGTGGTGATGCGGCGTCGTGTCGCGACGTTGTTGTCGATTTTCGACTGCATTTTGTGTGATGGCCGGAACGTCCTGACTCCTCGGGCCGGCGTCCGGCAGGTGTGGGACGGGAGTCCCACCTTCACAGTCGACATGCGCACCAACGCGCGGGGCTTCCGTGAGGACGTGGATTTCGCGGATGCCGACGTTGACGTCGCGTTCATGGGGGACAGCTTCGCCTTCGGCTGGGGCGTGAACGTCGAGGATCGCTTCTCGAACGTGATCGCGGGATCCATGCCCGACGATCGGGTGGTCTCGTTGTCGTACAACAACGGGTTCCAGCCGGAACACTACGAGTATTTTCTCGCGCGTCACCCGGAACTGCGCCCCCGGGTGGTCGTCGTGCTCCTGTGTCTCGGGAACGACCTGAACAGTGACCTGCGTGAAACCGAAATCGACCGCCGCCCCGACGGAACGATTGCCGATCTGCGCCTGCCGCATCGGGGGCTGTACTTCGGCGCTATGCGCGGGACCGCGGCCTATCGGCCATGGCCTCTGGGCCTGCTGGTGAAGTACACGAACATCGGCAAAATTCTCGGCGCATCGATCAATCAGTCGCCGGAACTGCGCGAACGGTTCACGGCGCCTCAAACGGTATTAGTCAACACCTCGAACTCCGAAGATCTGGCGCAGGGAAAACTGACTGAATTGAGTGAACGGGCCTTCACGGCCTTGACCCGAATCAAGGCCCACGTGGAGTCGAACGGCGGGGTGCTTCATGTGGCCCTGATTCCGCAGGAAATCCACGGCCAGTCCGAGGTGAGCGGCGCCGTGTTCGCCCACGCCCTGACCGCCACCGTGCTGCAGCGGTGTGCTCAAGATGGGTTGACCTGTCACGACCTCGCACCTGTCGTCGCCGACCCGTCTGACTACATCCAGGGCGATGGTCACTGGACGCCACAGGGCAACGCCAAGGTCGCGGCCGCCCTTCGCCCGCTGGTCGCATCAAGCGGAACTGGTGGCGCTACGCGATGACAACCGTGCTCGGGATCTCCGCGTACTACCACGACTCGGCAGCCGCCCTGCTTGTGGATGGACAGATCGTGGCCGCTGCGCAGGAAGAGCGGTTCACGCGGCGCAAACACGACCCGGCGTTTCCCGCGCGCGCGGTTGAGTACTGTCTGTCTCACGCAGGCATCTCGGCGAAGGACCTCGACTACGTGGCCTTCTACGAAAAGCCGTTGCTGAAGTTTGATCGCCTGCTCGAGACGTTTCTGGCGGTGGCACCGCGGGGGTTTCAGGCATTCCGCACGGCCATGCCCGTGCAGATTCGCGAGCGCCTGTTCCAGTCGCGCGATTTGAAGACGCACCTCAAGGGATTTGACCGCCGGATCATTTACGGCGCGCATCACCACTCACACGCCGCCAGTGCGTTTTTCCCGTCGCCGTTTGAGGAAGCCGCGATTCTGACGCTCGATGGCGTCGGCGAATGGGCGACGGCGAGTTT
>CAZLJG010000248.1:0-4957 GCA_964559545.1 uncultured Solibacteraceae bacterium
CCCTCGGGCCAGGCCATCCTCTGCGGACTACGCTGGGCGCCATCGATGCGGGGCGAATGGTGACGACCAGGGTGGTGGCGGATGAACTCGAGGAACAAATGTCCGGCCCTCGGACACTTGCCGTGTTGGCCGGCATTGTCGGCGCGTTGGCCGTGCTGCTTGCGGTGGTCGGCATGTTCGGCGTCACGGCTTTTACCGTCGTCTCCGGACGACGGAATATTGGGATTCGACTGGCCATCGGTGCGTCACGTGCAGACGTGGTGATTGAGGTGGTTCGAACCACACTCCGGCCGACGCTCATTGGCCTGGTGGCCGGACTTGGTCTCGCGCTGATCGGCAGCCGGGGGATCGAAGCTGCGTTGTACGCCGGCGTCAGTCCACGCGATCCGTTGTCCTTCGCGATCGCCGCACTCCTGATGGTCCTGGCCGCCGCTGCGGGAATCGTGATTCCGGCCCGCCGGGCTGCCGCCGTCGATCCCGTGGAATCGCTGCGGGCCGAGTAGACTTACCCGCGTGAACTGGGTGTTGGTGGCGCTGGTTGGCTATCTGGCCATCCAGTTGGCAATTGGTGCGTGGCTCGCGCCGAAGATCCACACGGAATCCGACTACCTCGTGGCGGGCCGCCGGCTGGGGTATCCGCTCACCATTTTTTCAATCTTCGCCACCTGGTTCGGGGCCGAGACGTGTATCGCATCGGCCGGGCGTGTCTACGAAAGCGGCTTCTCGCTGACCTCCGCCGAACCGTTTGCCTACGGCGCCAGCCTCATGCTGACCGGCCTGATCTTCGCGGTCCCGATTTGGCGGCTGAAGCTGACGACGATGGCGGACTTCTTCCGGCAGCGGTACGACGTTCGCGTGGAGAAAATTGCCGCGCTGTTATTGATTCCGCCCGGCGTGTTGTGGGCAGCCGCGCAGCTGCGCGGGTTCGGTCAGGTGCTGACGACGGTCACGACGATGGAGATTGGCATGGCGGTCACGATGGCGGCCGCCTTCTGCGTGGTCTACACCGTGCTTGGCGGGCTCCTGGCGGATGCCATCACGGATCTGATTCAAGGTGCGGTGCTCATCTTCGGCCTTGGTCTGCTGTTGGTCGTGGTGGTGATGTCGTTGGGTGGTATCTCCGAGACAATCGCGGCCATCGAGACCTCGCGGATCATGGTCGTCAGCCCGGAGGTGAGTCCCACGTTCATCGGGATGTTCGAGGAATACGCGATCCCGATTGCCGGGTCGGTCGTAGCCGCAGAATTGCTGAGCCGCATCATCGCTGCGCGCAGTCCCGAAGTCGCGCGCAACGGGGCCGTCATGGCCGGTGGCATGTACATCCTTGTCGGCGCCATTCCTGTCGTGCTCGGTCTGGTCGCCGCGCGCCTCGTGCCGAATCTCCCTGACGCCGAACAGTTCCTCCCCGCGTTGGCCCTTCAGGTACTGCCGACGGCCGGGTACGTCATCTTTCTCGGCGCTCTGATCTCGGCGATTCTCTCCACCGTGGACACCATCCTGCTCGTTGCGGGCGGCTTGCTCGCGCACAATCTCGTTGGACCGATGTTCAACGTGACCGACGAACGCACCAAACTGCGCCTGGCGCGATCGGGCGTCTTGATCTTCGGCGTCATCGCGCTGTATCTCGCTCTCGGTGGCCGCACCGTGGCTGATCTCGTCCAGGAGTCATCGTCGTTCGGCACCGCCGGCACGCTGGTCGTGATGTCCTTCGGGCTGTTTACCCGCTACGGTGGCGCCAGAGCGGCCGCGGTGACTCTGTTGGGCGGACTGGCCGCTTATGCCGGAGCCACCGCACTTGAGGTGCCGTATCCGTTCATCACGTCACTGGGCACGTCGGTGATGTTGTATCTGGCTGGAGGATTTCGTGAACGACGCTGACGACATCACCGTTCGCCGCGCGGACCGGCGGGACTTGCCGGCACTGGGTCTCCTCGGCGCGTCGTTGATGCGCATCCACTTCGCGTTCAACGAGCGCCGATTCATGGCGCCTGGTGATCAGCCGGAGCACGGCTATGCGGAGTTCCTTGATGCGCAGTTATCCGACCCGACGATGCTGGTGTTGGTGGCCGAACGACGCGCCGACATCGTCGGCTACGTCTACGCCGGCATCGAGCCGCAGTCCTTCAAGGAACTGCGCGAGCGCGCCGGCTACATCCACGATCTGCTGGTCACCGACGATGCGCGCGGTGCTGGTGTCGGGCCACGATTGCTCGAAGCAGCCGTCGCCTGGCTGCGCGATCAGGGCGTACCTCGTGTGCTCCTGTGGACGGCGGCTCCGAACGACAAGGCGCGCAAACTTTTCGCTGCACACGGCTTCAGCCCGACGATGGTCGAGATGACGCGCGAGCTGTGAAATCACTGCCGCCGCGTAAACGACAGCGACCCCAGCTTCCAGACGCCGTCAATACGAACGTACACCTCAGTCACGACAAACGGATTCGTGACTTCGTTGCCGCCGACGACCGCGATAAGGCGAATGCTGTTCAGGACGACGGCCGTCGTGCCGACAAATCGCACTGACGCGTTCTGGATCTCGACGTTCTTGTATTGGATGCTGCCGCTGCGAATGACCTGCAGTTCCTGAGCCTTCGACATCGTGGCGCCCATGTGCACAAAGACCGCTTCGTCATGGAAGAGTGCGCTCAAGGCGTCAACATTGCGCTCGGACATCCACCGCCATTTGTCCTTTGACAAGGTGAGCAGCTCCTGCTCGGCAGGCGAGGGGGGCACGGCTTGCGACTGCGCGGCACTCGATTGCACAGCGGACACGAGCAGGACGAACCCGAGGACGGCGGCGCCGAGCGACTTCACTTCGCCACCTGCAGCGCCTTCAGTTCCTTCTGTCCGCGCACAAGCAGTGTGCCGTTGACCAGGGCGAGTGGCGCCCAATTGTCGCCGCGCTCCAGGATTGTGGCGCTGGCGATGGGCTTGAACTCCACAGGGCTCGGTTCGACCAGGTACAACTTGGTGCTCCCATCAGTCATGAGCAACAAACCATCGGCGAGGATCGACCCGCCGCGCACAAACGCCGGATTCTGGTCGGTCTTCCACGTGACCTTCCCGTCCATGGTCATCGCCACAAGGCCATCGCTGCGTTCGTTGATCGTGTAGTGCGAGTAGAAGTGGCCGTTGTGCAACACCGGCGGCTGCGTGTGCGCGCCGAAGTCCGGAGTGCGGAACAACTCGGTGACCCCGTAGCTGGCGTCCGCGTTCTTCTCGAGTTTCAACATCACCGAGCCGGCGCCGTACGCGCCGGGCACGAGCAGGCGGCCCTCGCCCGCATCGACAGGCTGCGACACCGGGATGATGTTCTGGAAGCCGGCGTAGGTCCACAGCACCTTGCCGGTGCGCGGGTCAATACCGTTGACGCTGCCGTCTCGCGCGTTGCGACCGCGGCCCACGGCGCCGGTGATCATGACGAGTTGCTCTTCACTGCCGAGTTTGAAGACCGACGGCGTGACGTAGCCTGGAATTCCCGAGAGGGACGGCGACTGCCACTTCACCACTCCCGTTCGTTTGTCGTACGCAACGACGCCGGCCTGTGAGGTCTGAGCCGCCACGATCAGGAGGTCGCCATAGATCAGCGGGTTTTGTACAACTGCCCATTGTGGCAATTGGGCGCCACCGCCAAAGTCTTTCCAGATGTTCTTGCGCCAGACGGGCTTCCTGGTTTCGGTGCTGACCGCGTGCAGGTCGCCCATCGGCCCCACGATGTATACGAGTGTGCCGTCGACCGTCGGTGTGGACCGGGACCCGGCAAACATGAATCCGCCAGGCGCGTCGTACGCAAACGTCCAGAGTTCCTTGCCGTTGGCCAGATCGAAGACCCGAAGCGTGTCTCCCACCTGTTCGTCGCGGTCGAGCAGGTAGACGCGGCCCCCGCTGACGGCCGGTCCACCGAAGCCCGCACCCACTGGTGCCGTCCAGAGGACCCTGGGGCCATCCGCTGGCCATGTTCGCAGCAAGCCGGTTTGAGTGGAGGTGTGGTTCCGCCGTGGTCCGTACAGCCATGGCCAGTCTTCCGCGAACGCGGTGGTGACCGACAGCGCGAGCAGGAGTGCAATGAGCCGCAGGGTTGCTTTCATGCGGCGAGTGTACCGAACGGGTCCCCGAGTGGCTTGCCTAATCCTCCAGAAGAATGTGCTGGCCGCTGCTCGCGGCGGCGGGTACGATTCAGGCATCTTGGCCGCCGCCCTTCGTGCTTCGCCGGAACGTCAGACGCTCGACGAGTTTGCGCGACAGATCGCCGTGCTCGCGCCGTACGACGGCAGCTTTGAGTTGCCTGTCCAGGGTGTCTTCGCGGTGCGGCGGTCAAAGGTCATGGGACAACCCCTCGCCACGTATGAGCCCTCACTGTGCATCGTCGCCCAGGGCGCCAAGATCGCGATGCTCGGGCGCAGGATCTTCCGATACGACCCCGCCCACATGCTCGTGTTTTCGGTGGATCTGCCGCTGGCCGGCCAGGTGATTCAGGCGAGCCGCGCAGAGCCCCTGCTCGCCATTCGCCTTGCGCTCGACCCGGTGAGGATTGCGGAGTTGAGCCGCAAGGTCTTTCCGGAGGGCATCGCCAAGGTGGGCGGGGTGCGATGCATCGACTCCACCCGCGCAACCGAGGCCCTCGTCAGCGCCTCGTTGCGTTTGCTTCAGGCCAGCACGCGTCCCGCTGATGCCACCCTGATAGCGCCTATGGTGCTTGACGAAATCCTGATCCGTCTCCTCCAGGGGCCCCTCGGGCCCCGTGTCGCTCAGATCGGGAGGCCCGAATCAGGCGCCCATCGAGTGGCGCGGGCTATTGCGTGCATTCGTTCCAACGTCACGGAGACACTTCGCATCGAGGCGCTGGCGAAAGTGGCGCACATGAGCGCGTCGAGTCTTCATCACCATTTTAAAGCCGCGACGACCATGAGTCCGTTGCAGTATCAAAAATCCCTGCGGCTGCAGGAGGCACGTCGCTTGA
>CAZLJG010000249.1:0-4945 GCA_964559545.1 uncultured Solibacteraceae bacterium
GGCCGCGACAAAGTCCGGCAGCGCACCTTCGGACCGGCGTGTCGCCGGTTTCGCAATGACGGGTGCGGGGTCGGACGTCGGAATGATCTGCGCGTCGAGTTCCGCGATGGCGGCGTCGGCTTCTGCGCCCTTCTTGAGGGGCTTGCCGTGCCAGTTGTCCTTGTCTTCGAAGATCGAGCAGCCTTTGCCCTTGAGCGTCTTCGCGACGATCATCGTCGGCCGTCCGCGCATGCCGCGGGCCTCAGCCAGCGCGGTGCGAATTTCGGCGATGTCGTGGCCGTTAATCACGATTGCGTGCCAGCCAAAGGCGCGGTACCGCGATGCAAACGCGTCGACGTCATGCGCAAACTGGGTCGCGCGGCTCTGGCCGAACGCATTCACGTCCGTGATCGCGCACAGGTTGTCGAGGTTGTGATTGGCCGCGACCTGCGCGGCTTCCCAGACCGATCCTTCCGCGCTTTCGCCGTCGCCCAACATCACGTACGTCCGGTAGTCGGAGCCGATGCGGCGCGCGTTGAGCGCGATGCCGACGCCGGCCGCCAGTCCCTGGCCGAGTGAACCCGTCGCTACGTCCACAAACGGCAGGCGCGGTGTCGGATGGCCCTCGAGGTCGGACGTAATCTTGCGCAAGTCCATCACGGCCTCGCGCGGGAACGCCCCGGCCGCCGCCCAGGCGGCATACAGAATCGGCGCGGCGTGTCCCTTCGACAACACGAAGCGGTCCGCCTCGGGATGCTGCGGATCCATCGGATCAAATCGCAGTTCATCAAAAAACAGGACCGCGAGAATATCCGCCGCCGACAGGCAGGTCGTCGGATGTCCGGACCCGGCTTCCGTGGTGGATCGCACCGAGTCGATGCGGAGTTGTGTCGCGAGATTGTGGAGAACGGTGTTGGATGGGGGTGTCATGCGCGGCGCAGAGAAGTTTACTGTACGCGTGACATAATCGCAGTACGAATGCCCGTACTTCGTGTGGTCTCTCTCGCCCTCATTGCCCTGTGGATTGGCGGATTGACCGTGCTCGGCATCATTGCCGCCCCCGCCATTTTTTCCGTGCTCGAATCGCAGGACCCCGTGGCCGGGCGCACGCTGGCGGGCATGGTCTTCGGTGACATTTTTGCAAGATTCCAGCAACTGGCCTGGGGCCTGGGTGCCGGCCTCCTGACCCTCCTGGGACTCCGGGCTGCCCTCGGCCCACGTCCGCGCCGCCTCGCGATTCAGATGTGGCTGGTCACCGGCATGTTGGCAGCCAGCGCATACACGGGCCTCATCGTCGCGCCGCGCATCGAGGTGCTGCGCGCTGAGACCGCCTCCACCATGGCGGCGTTACCCGACACCGACCCGCGCCGCGTTGAATTCGGACGCCTGCACGGCGTGTCCAACGGCCTGATGGCGCTGACCCTTGCGGCTGGCCTCGCGATCTTCTGGATCGAATTGCGGGAATAACCCAAAACCTCAGCGCTTCTTGCGCGTGGTCACCCGCTTTTCGGTGCCCTTGCGCAGTTGGCGCTTCAGCGCGGCAAACGCCTGCTGGATCGCCACCGACGGCTGGGACGCCGAGGAGGCCTTGCGGGTCACCACGAGGTCGCCCGGCAGGGCGAGGGCGATGCGGATCTCGATCGCATTACCCGTCTGATGCGAGTGGTGCGGTACTTCCACCGAGACATGACAGCCGAGGATGCGGCCATGCAGCGATTGCAGGTCCTGGACCCGCTCGGCGATGTCGTGTTCGAGGGACGCCATGCGGCGCATGTGAAGGAACTTGATTTGGAGGGGAACAGTCGCCATATCCCGGTTATACACCAGCGATTGGAATACCGGCTTTCCGCTATCATGTCTGGAGCATGTCTCACGCGCTAACCCTGATACCTGGTGACGGGATCGGGCCGGAAGTTACGACTGCCGTGGTTCGCATCCTGGACGCCGCCGGCGTGGCGATCGAGTGGGATCGACAGGACGCCGGCGTCATCGCCTTCAAAAAATCCGGACAAACGCTGCCCGGTGAACTCCTCGATTCGATCCGGCGCACGCGCGTGGCACTCAAAGGCCCGTGTGCGACGCCGATTGGCGAGGGTTTCACGAGCGTCAACGTGGGCCTGCGCAAGGCGCTCGACCTGTACGCGAACCTGCGTCCGGTCAGCAACCTCCCTGGTGTGCCCAGCCGCTTCGCCAACGTGGATCTGGTCATCGTGCGCGAAAACACCGAGGACCTGTACGCCGGTCTCGAACACGTCATCGTCCCTGGCGTCGTGGAGAGCCTGAAGATCATCACGGAGGTGGCCTCCACACGCATCGCGGAGTTCGCCTTCCAGCACGCCACACGCGAAGGCCGGCGCAGCGTGACCGCCATCCACAAGGCCAACATCATGAAACTCAGTGATGGCCTGTTCCTGGATTCGGTCCGCGCGGTCGCCAGAAAATACAAGCAGATCCCGTACGACGAGAAGATCGTGGACGCCGCCTGCATGCATCTCGTGATGCGCCCCGAACAGTTTGATGTCCTGGTGTTGCCGAATCTGTACGGCGACATCGTGTCGGACCTGTGCGCAGGGTTGGTCGGCGGACTGGGCGTGGTGCCTGGCGCCAACCTCGGCAAGGACGTCGCGGTCTTCGAAGCCGTCCATGGCAGCGCGCCCGACATTGCCGATCAGAACGTCGCAAACCCCACGGCGCTCCTGCTCTCCGCCGTCATGATGTTGCGGCATCTCGGGGAAACCGATGCGGCTGTCCGTGTGAAGGCCGCCCTCGATCGCGTGTTGTCCGCCGGCGAGGTGCGCACCCGTGACCTGGGCGGATCCGCCTCGACCACCGAATTCACACTGGCGCTCTGTCGCGCCCTGGACTGATGGCCGCTTCCGCCGCGCTCGACGATGTGACGCAGGCGGTACTCGCCCACGAGGATGTCGCGCGCTACATGCACGACCCCGAGGCTCGCACGCGCCTGGACGGCTACCTCGGCGAATTGCGCACCACCCAGCGGTACGGGTTGTATCGCGCGCTGCAGCATCCGCTCTACCCCATCTACAGAAAGATCAAGCACGTCACGGAGCATGTGGAGCGGCCCAAGGCCGTGCTCGCCAAGGGACACGTCGTCTACGTCTCGAACCACAAGAGTCATCTCGACTATCTGGTCGAGCTGCTGGTGATCGAGCTCGCTGGCATCCGGCCGCCGTTGATTGCGGCGGGAATCAACCTGTTTGGGGGCGCGCTCGGCCTGCTGCACCGGCACATCACGGGCGCCATCCCGATTCGCCGGGGCAGCAAGGACCCGGTCTACCTCGCGACACTCAAGGCCTATGTCGTGGAGGTGCTCAAGCGCCACGACCTGCTGTATTACGCGGAGGGTGGCCGGAGCTACAGCGGCGAATTAAAGGCGCCAAAAACGGGCCTGCTCCAGGCGGCGTTGCAGGCGGACCGCACGAACCTGTTTGTGGTGCCGATGGCGATCGCGTACGACCTGGTGCTTGAGGACAAGATGCTCGCGCGTGAGGCGTCGCGAAAGTCGAAGCGCCCGTTTGCGCAGGAAGTGGCGGAGATGGTCCGGCACGCGGTCGGCTACGAGAGCCGGGCGTTCATCACCTTCGGCCACCCGATCCCGCTCATCGAATACGACCCGAGTGCGCGGCGCGACCTCGTCGCGCTCGCACACCGCATCCAGCATGAAGTCGGCCTACTGCACAAAGTGTTGCCCACCGCCCTGATCGCCTCGGCGCTCCGCACGTCGATGACGCAGAGCGAATTGGCGGCGCGGATCGACGATCTGCTGGCCCTGCTCTCGGCCCAACAGGCCAATCTGGCCGTCACCTGCGGACGGCAGGCGGTGGATCAAGGACTTCCGCTGCTCGTGAATCGTGGAATTCTCGTCACCGAACGTCAACGCGTTCGTGTGCGGGATCGTATTTCCCTGCGATACTACGCCCGCACTCTTCAGCACCTCATGCCCCATCGGAGACCTACGCACTGATGTTCGCCGCGCTCCCCAAAGCCGCATTTTCCATTCTGGCCGGCAGCTCGGCCCTGAAATCCCTCGCGTCACGCTACGGCATGAAGCATTCCGGCAGCTTTGCCCGGCGCTTCATCGCCGGCGAGGATGTGCACGAGGCCATCGCCGCCGCCCGGGAGGTCGAACACCAGGGCCTGCTGGTCACGCTCGACCTGCTGGGTGAAAGCGTGTCGTCAGCGGACGAAGCGCTGCAAGCCACCAAGGGCTACATGGGCGTGATTGAGGCGATTCAGGCCTCCGGCGTCGGCCGCAATATCTCCCTCAAGCTCACGCAGCTCGGGTTGGATATCGATCAGGCGACCTGCATCGACAATCTCCGCCGGATCCTGGACGTCGCCGCCGCTGGTGACTTCTTCGTCCGGATCGACATGGAGAATTCACCCTACACCGACCGCACACTCGACACCTTCGAGACGCTCTGGAACATCGGCTACCGCAACGTCGGCGTCGTGATCCAGTCGTATCTGAAGCGGTCGATGGCCGACATCTCGCGCGTCAACGCGCTCGGCGCCCGCGTCCGGCTGGTGAAGGGGGCCTACCGCGAGCCGGCCGCCGTCGCCTATCAGCAGAAGGCGGATGTCGATCGGGCGTTTGTGGATCAGATGCAGGTCCTGCTGACCGACGGCACCTACCCGGCGATCGCGACCCACGACCCGGCGATGATCGACGCCACACAGGCGTTCGCCACGTCGCACCGCATCGCCAAGGACCGCTACGAGTTTCAGATGTTGTACGGCATCCGACGCGACCTGCAGGCGTCCCTCTCGGCCGAGGGACATCCGTTCCGCGTCTACATTCCGTTTGGCACGGAATGGTTTCCGTACTTCATGCGCCGCCTCGGCGAACGGCCCGCCAACGTGGGCTTTGTGCTCGGCAGTCTGCTCAAAGAGAAGTGAGCGTGGTGGCGACGTCCATCAGGACGTCGCGACACACCTCAACATC
>CAZLJG010000250.1:0-4922 GCA_964559545.1 uncultured Solibacteraceae bacterium
CTACGGCCGAACTTCCGTGGACTCATCCAAACTCCTCAGGGTGAATTGACCGGATTTTATCTGGTCCGGGGTCCAGGGTCCAGGGTTCGGGTCCACGGGTCCGGGGGGCCCGGGGTCCGCGGACCAGAGGTGCGATATGTTCTTGGGCATGCGAACGACTTATCGATTGGTAGCTTTTTGCGGCGCCGTGGTCCTTCTCGGCGCTATTGGCGTGACAGCGGAACAGACGGCCCCGCGCTGGACGATTCCGGCGACAGCGGCGGAGGAAAAGAATCCGCTGCCGGTGAACGCGGCCACACTCGCCGGTGGGAAGCGGCTGTATGAGCAGAAATGTCAGAACTGCCACGGCGCGGCCGGCAAGGGTGATGGGCCCGACGCCGACAAGAAGTACGCCGACACGATGGACCTGACGCAGGCCGCGCGCGCCGCGCGCAACTCGGACGGCCAGGTGTTCTACAAGATCTGGAACGGCCGGCTCAACCCGAAGATGCCTGCACAGTCGGCCGACATGACGCGCGACCAGGTCTGGGCGGTTGTGGCCTACGTCCAAAGCCTCCGCCAAAAATAGTGGCGACACCAGCGCACGATCCGGCGGGCCGGTTTGAGCAGAGCCTGTTCATCAACGCCAAACCGGCGGCGGTGTTCGCGTGTTTTTTTGATCACGCCGCGCTGAAGGTGTGGTGGCAGGCGCTGCACGCCGTCGTGACGCCCGTGCCGTTCGGTGTCTTCGCCGTCCAGTGGACGCAGACGCCGTATCGGGATGATCTGCTCGGTCCACTGGGCGGCGTGTTTCACGGCACGGTGGTGGATGTGCGGCCTGGCCAGCAACTGCTCGTCGCTGATTGTTGGTGGATTCCACCCGAGGGTGATGCGCTGGGTCCAATGGCGCTGCACGTGAGTTGCCAGCCGGAAGGTGACGGCTGCCGATTGACGGTCAGGCAGGACGGCTATGAGCCGTCGCCGCGTTGGCGTCGCTACTACGCGGTCGTCTCACGCGGATGGCAGCTCTCGCTCACAGCACTGCGTCGTCACTGCGAGGCTGGCGCGGCATCACCCCCAGCAGCCGCGCCGCCAGGATCGCCAGCGGGGCCGCCAGGAAGCTGAGCAACGCGCCCATCTTTGCCTCTTCCAGGTGGATGTTGCCGATTGGGAAGGCCGCCGTCGTGAAGAACAGCGCCACGGTAAACCCAATTCCTGCCGCAAGTCCCACCACGACCATCGTCGCAAGCGTCAGTTCCTTGGCGCGGGTAAATCCGAACAATCCGGCCAACAGCGCAAAGCCCACGATGCCGACCGGCTTGCCGATGACAAGGCTGCCGAGCACAAGCCACGTCACCTCACCCAGCGACGACAACATGACGCCGGCGTTGGCCAGCCCGAAGGCGAACAACACCACTTGCACCGGCGTTTTCCACCAGTGCTCGAACTCGTTCATCGTGTCGTGACGCTTGGACTCGTCGTCGGCAAAGATGCCGAGGTCGTCCTTGGCGTGCGGCATGAAGGGCACCACGGCTACAAGTGCCAGCGCCGGGTGCAGGCCTCCGACGTAGAGACCAATCCACGACATCACGCCCGGCCCGAGCAGGTAGAACCAGAAGTTGCCCACGCGTTGCTTCCGCATGAACCAGGCCAACGCGATGGCGCCGGCCATCCACATCGCGAGCTGGCCAAACGCCAGCGGTCCGCTCGGGTAAAACACCGCCAGGATCACCAGGCCCATGGCGTCGTCGGCGATTGCCAGGAGCAGCAGGAATGGAATTGCGGGGTGGCCTGACGGGAAGATCACCCGCGCGACCATGTATGAAAACGCGATGTCGGTGGCACAGGGAATGGCCCAGCCCCGGATGACGGAGAGGTCGCCGACGAGGTACGCGGATGCGACGTAAATGCCGGCAGGCACGGCCATCCCGCCGACGGCGGCCAGGACCGGCACGGCGGCCTGCCGCGGGGACGACAACGGACCACCAGGCAGTGTCGCTTCGACCACTTCCTTGGCGGCCAGCGCAAAGAAGAACACCATGCCGATGTCGTTGACGACGAAGTGCACCGAATGCGCGAATTGTTCGTACGCCGTGTGGTTCAGGTTCGCCCAGACCAGCGCGATGATCGTGCCGGCAATCAGCAGCAGCGAGTTGTCGAGGATGAACGTGAGAACCCCGGGCTTCTGCGTCGTGTGTGCCATCGCTTACATATGCTCCACAGTGAGGTAGTTGCTGGCGTCGCGTTGGAGATGGGTGTGCATCGCCACGAAGACGACGGTGCTGCCGGCGGGCACGAGGGCACGCGCCAGCAGTGTTTCACGCACGGCAGCGAGCGTCGCTGCTTCGGTCACGACTGCGGTGACACCCCAGACCAAACCCAGCCGCGCGGCCGTCTGCGGATTGGCGGTCGCGGCGATGATACGCGCCGACGGCCGCAACGCGGACAACAACCGCGGGGTCATGCCGGCCTTCGTCACGGCGATGATGGCGGACGCTCCGGCGCGCGCGGCCAGGGCCACGGCGGCTTCACACAGCGCCAACCCATGCCGGGTCGCCCGCACGTCGTCAGCCGGCAGGCGATTGGGCTGGCCTTCGCGGGCGATCGCCCGCTCGGCCTCACCAATGATCGCCGCAAGGGTCGCGACCGTCCGCACCGGATGCTGCCCCACGGCAGTCTCACCCGACAACATGATGGCGTCCGCGCCTTCGTCCACAGCGTGCGCGGCGTCGGTGACTTCGGCGCGTGTGGGCCGCAACGCCGTGCGCATCGACTCCAGCACTTCGGTCGCCACAATCACGGGCACCCCGCGACGACGGGCCTCACGGATGACGAGTTTCTGAACGGCGGGCACGGTTTCGAGCGGCAGTTCGATGCCCAGGTCGCCACGCGCCACCATGATGCCGTCGCTGACCTCCACGATTTCGCGGATGCGCTCCACCGCGAGCGGGCGTTCGATCTTCGCAATGATGGGAAGTCCCGGGGCACCCGCCACCCGCGCGGCCTCCTTCGCCGTGAGCACATCGTCCGGCGTCTGCACAAAACTCAAGGCCACGGTATCGACGCCCATGGCGATCCCCGCGCGCAGGTCCACGAGGTCCTTCTCGGTCATCGCGGGCGTGTGCACCGCGCTGCCCGGCGCATGGATGCCTTTGCGGCTGTCGAGCACTCCGCCGGAGATCACCCGCGTGACCAACTCTCCAGGCCTGACGTCGGTGACTCCGACTTCCAGGCGCCCGTCATCGATGAGCAGCCGCTGCCCCGGCGCGACTGAGGTGAACAGCGGAGCGAAGTTGCACCCCACCACACCAGGCCCATCAGGCGTCTCCCCGAACACGATGCGCAGGGTGTCGTTGGCCTGCAGGATCATCGGCTGAGCGAGACGGCCGGTGCGGATCTTCGGCCCCCCCAGATCCTGCAGCACGGTGATGACGCGGCCCAGGCGCGCAGCCTCGGCACGAGCCATGGCACAGGAGGCGGCGTGCACCTCGGCCCCGCCATGCGAGAAGTTGAGGCGCACGGCGTCAGCGCCCGCGAGGATGATCTCGCCGATGGTCGCGGCGTCCGATGTGGCCGGACCCAGCGTCGCCAGAATTCTCGTCCGTCTCGTCGTCACGGGTGCTGCATGCAGCGTACAATCTCCCTTCAATCACGGGCAAGCTAAACCCGCCCGCCCTCAGGAGTACATCGCGTGGTACGACGTCTGCTCGGACTTACTCTCGCTGGTCTCGTCGTGATGGCCGCGCCGGCGTGCGCCCAGTCATCGGAGGTCGAGGCCCTGCGTCGCGAAATCGCTGACCTGCGGGAAGACCTCGCCAGCCTGCGGGCCAGTCTGGGCCGCGCACGCCCGGTGATCGATCTGACTGCGGGCCACCAGAAGGGCAACGCCGACGCGCGCGTCGCGCTCATCGAATACTCCGACTACGAATGCCCGTTCTGCATCCGTCATTCGCGCGACACGATGCCGATGATCGAGAAAAATTACATCGCGACAGGCAAGATCCTCTACGGCTTCCGCGACTTCCCGATCGATCAGCTGCACCCGCAGGCCATACGCGCGCACGAGGCCGCCCAGTGCGCTGGTGACCAGGACAAATACTGGGAGATGCACGCGCGGTCGTTTGGTCAGCCGTCGCAGCACACGCCGGAAGCGCTCGAACGCACCGCCACGGAGATTGGCCTCAACATGGGTGAGTTCCGCTCGTGCCTGGCCAGCGGCAAGTTCACGGCGACCATCCGCGCGTCAGTCGAACAGGCCAACAGCTTCGGCGCCAACGGCACACCGGCCTTTTTCATTGGCATCATCGACCCGCAGACCAAACAGGTGCGCATCACGCGCGCCATCAGCGGCGCGGTACCGTTTGCGCAGTTTGCGCAGGCCCTCGAAGCCGCGATTGCACAGGCAAATAAGCAGTAACCTGCTCTGCTGATCACATCCACGGATCCACAAGCGCCTTCGGGATCACGAGTGACTCGGCGATCCGGAGGGCCTCGTTGATCTGACCGAGACCGAAGGTCTGGGCGCCGATGAGGTGCCAGGGCACTTCGTGCTGGTAGCGCTCGAGCACACGCAAGGCACGCAGGAAGTGGCCCACCTCGCTGCCCCAGCAGCCGCGGATGTCGAGGTGTTTGCGATTGATGTGTTCGTGCGCGTTGATTCGGCTGTCGCCCGCGTTGGTGTAGTGACCGGCGATCACGTAGGCGCCGCCGTTTCTGGCGAGACGCACTCCTTCTTCAAACGCGAGCGCGGATCCCGCCGCTTCGATCACGACATCCGCCCCCAACCCGCCCGTCAGCGCCAGCACCTGTGCCAGTCGCTCGTCCGGGGTGGTCGAGTCGATGTCGATCACGACATCGGCGCCCATGCGCGTGGAGAGTTCGAGCCGCGACGCCGGCCCGCCGATCACGATGACCTGCCCGGCGCCCGCCTTGCGCGCGAGCGC
>CAZLJG010000251.1:0-4901 GCA_964559545.1 uncultured Solibacteraceae bacterium
GTCGACAAGTCGGCCAAGGGCGGCAAGCGCGTCACGACTCCGCGTAAAGCGGGCGGATCGTAGTTCCGAGGTTCCGGAGTTCCGAGGTTCCGAAGTTCCGGAGTTCTCGGGGTTCCGAAGTCCAAACGGCCCGGTGGCATTTGTCGCCGGGCCGTTTCTCTTTGTACCGGACCCCGGACCAACGGACCTCGTGGACCCGAACCCTGGACCCTGGACCCTGGACCTGGTCCCCTGGACCCTGGACCTGGTCCGCTGGACCACAGATAATTCCGTTCGTGAACTTACCCCCGCTGTCTGAATTCGTCGCCGCCCGCGCCCGGATGGAACCGCACGTGAAGCACACCCCGTTGCTGACCTCGCGTGTGCTGTCGGAGAAGACCGGGTACGACGTGCGATTGAAGGCTGAGCTGTTTCAGCGGACGGGGTCGTACAAGATTCGTGGGCCCCTCAACAAGTTCACGTTCCTGACGGAAGAAGAAAAGCGGCGGGGGGTGATCTGTTCGTCGGCCGGCAATCACGCGCAGGGCGTGGCCCTCGCGGCGAAGATTCACGGTATCCGCGCGGTTGTCGCAATGGCGGCCAACGCGACACCGTCAAAAATCGAGGCGACCCGTGGCTACGGCGCCGAGGTCGTCCTTCACGGGTCCATCTGGGATGAGGCCAACGAGAAGGCCAAGCAGCTGGTCGCCGAGCAGGGGCTGACGTACATCCACCCGTTTGACGACGACCAACTCATCATGGGGCAGGGCACCGTCGGGCTCGAGATTGTCCAGGACTGGCCTGAGGTGGACGTGATTGTGGTGCCCATCGGCGGCGGCGGCCTGCTCGCGGGCATCGTGCAGGCGGCCAAGACGTTCAACCCGCGCATACGCGTGGTGGGCGTCGAATCGTCCGGGGCACCCGGCATGCAGCGCAGCGTTTCCGAGGGCCGCCTGGTCACACTCGATACGGTGGACTGCATCATCGACGGCCTTCGGGTGAAGACGGTCGGCACCAGAAACTTCGCCATCATCCGCGAGTACGTGGACGAGATCGTCTCCTTGCCGGACGCGCAGATCTTCGACGCCGTCGTGTGGCTCATGCACTACGCGAAGCTGGTGCCCGAAGGCGCCGCCGCCGCCCCAGTCGCCGCGTTGCTCCAGGGGCTCATCAACGTCCCAGCCGGTTCCCGCGTCGTCTGCGTCCTCTCGGGAGGCAACATCAACCTCGACCAACTGAAGGGCCTTCGCTGGAACTAGGAACCATGAACCCGCAGACGGTGATACCGTCTGCGCATGCGACATGACCTGAACGAAGCGTGGCGGTTTCTGCGGGCCAACCGGGGGTTCGCGACCGTGGTGGTGCTCACGCTTGGCCTGGCGATCGGGGTCAACTCCACAATTTTCAGCGTGCTGAATGGCGTCCTGCTTCGGCCTCTGGACTACTCGGAGCCGGACCGGCTCGTGGTCGCCTGGGAAAGCAATCGGACGCTCGACCAGGACCGCGCGCAGGTCTCGTCGGCGACGTATCTCGACTGGCGTACGCAGACGACGACGTTTGAGAGTCTGGCGATCTGGCGATTCAAGGGATTCACACTACAGACCGATGGCGAGGCCGAACGGCTGACGACCGTCGATGTGTCGCCGCTACTCTTCACGGTGCTGGGTGTGCCGCCCCTGCATGGCCGCGTGTTCACACCCGATGAAGAACGCCCCGGTGCTCCCAAGACTGTCGTCCTCAGTCACGCCGCGTGGTCGCGCCGCTTCGGAGAGGACGTCTCCGCGCTGGGTCGAACGCTGGTGCTCGATGATGTGAGCTACGAAATCGTCGGCGTGATGCCGCCGGAGTTCCAGTTTCCTGCCGGCAATCGTGATGTCGAGTTGTGGGCGCCGCTCACGGTGAATCCGGCGGCGCTGGCGTCGCGACCTCATCGCACGTACAACACCATCGGCCGGTTGAAGGCCGGGGTCACAGGGGCTCAGGCGCAGGCCGACATGGATCGGATTGCAGCCACCATCGCGCGCGACAATCCCGAGTCCAATGGCGGGTGGGGCGTCGCACTGGTCCCGGCGCACGAACAGGTCGTGGGCGACATCGGGCGCACGCTGTGGATTCTGTTTGGCGCAGTCGTGCTTGTGCTGGTGATTGCCTGCGTGAACATCGCGAATCTTCTGCTGGCACGCGCGTCGATCACGGCGAAAGAGTTTGCGGTGCGTGCCGCCATCGGGGCGAGCCAGTGGGCCTTGCTGCGTCGCTCGATGGTGGAGAGCGGATCGCTCGCGGGGCTCGGAGGTCTCGCCGGTCTGCTGCTGGCCTGGTGGGGCATCGGCGCGCTGCGGCCCCTGATACCCACCAACATCCCGCGCGCGGATGCGATTGGCCTCGATCTCACGGTCCTTGCATTCACGGCGGTGACGTCGATACTCGCGGCCCTGCTGTTCGGGTTGTTTCCGGCCTGGCGGGCGATGCGTCCCCGCCTGATTGATGCCTTCCAGGACTCCTCCCGCAGCGCATCGTCGAGCCTCACCGCGCGTCGGCTGTCGAACGTGATGGTGGTGGCGGAGGTGGCGCTTGCACTCGTGTTGCTGGTCGGCGCCGGACTGTTGATCCGCAGCTTTGTCCGGCTCACTGCTGTGGATCCCGGATACCACACGTCAGGCATCGTGGCCGCCCACGTCGTGTTGCCGGCATCGCGGTATGCACCGGCAGCCCTGAAGAAGCAGTTCTTTGACGACCTTGTCACCCGTGTCGGCACACTTCCCGGCGTCGAACGGGCGTCTGCGGTTTCAGCGCTGCCGATGAGTCCGTTGGGTGTGCAGTTCGAACTGCCGTTTACGATCGATGGCCTCGCCGAAGCGTCGCCGTCTGAACGGCCGCGTGCCAGGTATCGAGCCGTCATGCCCGGGTATTTCGAGACGATGGGGATCCGGTTGGTGGATGGCAGGAGCTTCGACAACTTTGACGGCCGCGAGACCGGGGCCAAGGTGGCCATCGTCAACGAGCTTGTGGTGCGGCGGTACTTCCAGGACCGGAGTCCGCTCAATCAGCTCGTGCGTATTCCCATGGCCGGCGACCTGCACATTGTCGGCGTGGTGGCTGACATCAAACACGACGGACTGGCCTCATCGGCGGAGCCGGAGGTATTCGTGCCGTACTTCCAGTTCGCGCTCAGTGAGATGCAGGTCGTCGTGGCGACGACCCAGCCGGTGTCAACGGTGGCCGCCATGATTCGCGCGGAGATGAAGGCGATCGACCCGCAGCTGCCGATTGCGAAGCTCAGCACGATCGAGGATCAGGTGTCCGCTTCGATTGCGCAGCCACGATTCAACATGACGCTGCTGGCCGGCCTCGCATTGTGTGCGGCGTTCCTGGCCGCGCTCGGCGTATATGGCGTGGTGACGTACGCGGTGGCGCGACGAACGACGGAGATCGGGATTCGCATGGCGCTTGGTGCCGATGCGGGCGGCACGTTCCGCATGGTGGTGACGGGTGCCGCCAAGGTGGTCGCGGTTGGCGTGGTCATCGGGCTCGGCGGCGCGGCGCTGATGGGCAAATCCATCGAGAGCCTGCTGTTTGGAGTGCCCGCGCTGGATGTCACGACCTTCGTGGTCGCAGGAACCGCGACGGTCGTCGTGGGCCTGTTGGCCGCGAGCGTCCCCGCACTGCGCGCAACGCGGATCGATCCCGTCACGGCCCTGCGGCAGGACTGATCGGAAGGAGCGCAAGGGCTTCAGCCCTTGCGACGACCCAAGGGCTAAAGCCCTTGGGCTCCATTTCTTATCTGATGCTGTCGGAAAGGACCCCCGCCGCAATGGCGTAGGAGTTCGAGCAGTTGTAGTCGATGAACGCGTGGTAATTCGTGTACACGAGGAAGTGGCGGTTGAGGCCGCGAACCAGGGACGCTTCCATGGTTGCGCGCGGCAGGGCGGTGCCGTTGGCTTGCAGGACGCCCAGGCGGGTCCACTCGGCGAGCGGGCGGCTTTCGGTCATCTCCCGCACCGCGCGGCACCCGGACCGGCGCATGGGCACGGCGTCTTCCACACGAGCCATCACGGCCCTGGTGATGCGGACCTCGCGTCCCCAGCGTTCTCCCTCGACCCAGCCCGCGTGTTTCAGATAGTTGGCAATGGACCCGAAGACGTCGGCTTCCGAAGTCCAGATGTTGGCCTTGCCGTCGCCGTCGATGTCAACAGCGTGCTTCAGATAACTTGAGGGCATGAACTGCGGCTGGCCCATGGCGCCCGCCCAGGAGCCCTTCAGTTCGTCGAAGCCGATATGTCCTTGGTCCAGGATGGTCAGGGCGTGGAAGAGCTCTGACCGGAACAGTGTGGCTCGCCTGGGGTCGTAGGCGAGGGTGGCCAGCGCCGCCACAATCGGCCGGGTGCCCGTGAACCGACCGAAGTTCGACTCAAGGCCCCAAATCGCCACGACCGCCGAGGTGGAGACTCCGTACGTATCCTCGATGCGCTCCAGCACGTATCCGTGCCGGTCGGCGTGTGTCTGAGCCGAGCGTCGGACCGCCGTGGTCACGCGTTGTTGAATGTAGCGGTCCAGGCTCTGCACCTGCTCGGGTTGCGCACGATCGCGCGCGACCACGACGGCTTCAGGCGCCGTGACGTCGGCCAGTGCGCGTGTGACGGTAGCGGCACTGACGCCCCGTTCGATCGCCTCAGCGCGCACGCCCTCCAGCCACGTCGCAAAGTCCGGCTGCGGCGCCGGCTCCTGCCCGTGCAGCAGCAACGTCGTCGCGGTGACGAGACAGGCCGCGAGGAGCAGGGACTTGTGGGGCACACCCAGACTGTACCAAAAAGAAAACCGCCGGGCTAAAGCCCGGCGGCTCCGATCGGCGGACTCCTGGACTCCTGGACCCCTGGACCCCTGGACCCCTGGACTCCGTTAGTCCTCGTCGTGGTGGACCTGTT
>CAZLJG010000252.1:0-4872 GCA_964559545.1 uncultured Solibacteraceae bacterium
CGGCTGATATTCATGCCGCCTCCGCGCGCATCGTGCGTAATCACGTGGCCTACAGTGGTCCGGTGTGCATCGATGCGCGCATGAAGCCGTGGTATCCGAAGGAAGTGACGTGTCGTCCCGAGGTCGCGGCCACCGTGACGAGACGCTGGCGCGAGTATTTCCCCGAGCGCGACATTCGCATGGGCGATTCGGAGAAGGGGCATCTCGACTAATGGTGCTGAGTGCTCGGTGCTGGGTGCTGAGTGCGGTGCTGGGTGCGGGGTGCCTCGTGCTGGGTGCGGCCGCGTGCGGCGGCCAGAGCGACGTGCGGTTCTTGTCGATCGCCACCGGTGGCACGGGCGGTGTGTATTACCCCTATGGTGGCGCGCTGGCGCGCATCTACACCGAGCAGGTGCCCGGGTTGCAGGTGACGGCGGAAGTCACCGGCGCGTCTGTCGACAATCTGAAGTTGATCCAGCAGGGGCGCGCGGATTTGGCGTTCACGCTGGCGGACACGCTGGCTGAAGCCGTCGCCGGCACCGGACCATTCGCTGAGGCCGGACCGGTGGACGTCCACGCGGTCGCGATGCTGTACACCAACGTCACGCATCTTGTGGCGCGGCAGGGCAGCGGCATCACGCGTGTGGCCGATCTCAAGGGCAAGGTGGTGGGCACGGGCGCACCGGGCAGTGGCACTGAACTGATCGCTGATCGTCTTTTGCGCGCTGCGGGGCTGGACCCGCGCGCGGACATCACGCGCCATGCGCTCGGCGCCAGCGAGGGCGCCGGCGCGATCAAGGACGGCAAGTTGGATGCGCTGTTCTGGAGCGGTGGTCTTCCGACCCCGGCGATTCAGGATCTGGTGGCCACCCCCGGGATGTCGCTGATCTTCGTTCCGCAGGCTGAATTGTTGCCCGCTCTGGTGGCGACGCATGGTCAGGGGCTGTATCGGCAGGTCACAATTCCACGCGGCAGCTATCGTGGCCTCGACCACGACGTCGCAGTGATTGGCGTGGAAAACGTCCTGGTCGCCTCTGGTCGGCTCGAGGCCGATCTCGTGGAAGTGCTGACGCGGACGATGTTTGCGTCGAAAGCCGGGCTGGTCGCGGCGCATCCGGAAGCCCGTCATCTGGCCGTGCCAACGGGGCCAGGCGCCGCCCCGGCCCCGTTTCACGAGGGCGCCCGGCGCTACTACCACTGGCGGGGGTGGAAGGACTAGACTCATGGGCCGTTCGCCACTGGCCGATAAGTCCGAGTGCTCGATGAAGCCCCAGCTCCTACTGCTTGTCGTCGTCCTCACGGTTGCCGGGTGTGGTCGTCCCACCAGTCCCGGTGTGCCTCCTGCGGATCGGTTTGCGATTCTCGCGCCGGCGTCGGCGTCCACGGACCTGGCCACCATGTTCGAACCAGGCGGGCAGGGCCAGTGGAGCCAGGCGCGCTCGCGGTTGCGCGCCTTCCAGTTTTACCAGCAGAGTCTTCGATCATCGTGTCCGACGTGTGGCCCGAACAACGTGGGCCGGCTGCTGACCGCGGTCCCCAGCGGCGCCTTCCGCTACCTCAAGGATCATGACATTCAGATTGGGGTGGAGGCCGGTGCCGTCAAGGAGCACACCTGTGATGGTCGCGAAAATGCGCGGGTGCTCATCCATGACGTGCAGCCGATTTACGCCACCGGGTCACACCTGACGTTTGTGGCCATGGATGAACCGTTTACGGCTGGGTTGCCGGTGCGCGGGGCCAGTCCATTCGGCCGCTGCAATCTGTCGGTGGACGACACGATCGTCCAGGTCGCGGCATTCATGCGCACGTTCCGCACGACGTATCCCGACGTACGTCTGGGACTCATCGAACCGTATCCGTACTTCACCATCGATGAAATCGCGACCTTCATTCGCGCGCTCGAGGACAACGAAGGTGTGGAGATCGCGTTCTTCCGGTTGGACTTCGATGTCCGCCATCGCTACAACGCAGACACCAATACCAAGGCCGACCTGAAGCGCCTGCGGGATTTTCTGGCGGACCGCCGGATCGAATTCGAAGTGATCGTCACGGGGTACGACGGCCGCACGGATGCGGCGGCGGTGGCCTCGGCTATGGCGTTGGCGTACGAAGTGAGCGGCATCATCGGCCGCCCGCACTCCGTGGTGTTTCAGGATTGGTCGTCCGACAAGTTGGGCCTGGGGTCGTCCGCGCAGAATCTGCCGGAGAGCCAGGTCGGGTCGTTGACGTGGTTACTCAACAACGGGCTCGGTGTGTTCAGGTGATGTGATGAGTTGGACCCTGGCTGCCGTGCTTCTTGTTCTGCCGAATCTGCCGGCTCCGGTGGCCGACGGCGATCCTGCGCTGATCTCGCAACCCGAACGGGCGAAGGTGGGCGCTGAATGGCAGGTCGCCCTGCGGGCGTCAGGCCCGATGACGACAACCGATCCGCAGCATGTGGGCGTGGCGTTGGGCATCGGCCGGTCGGGCGCCTATCGGGCCGGAGTCCGGTATCAGCCGTCCGAAACATCGGCGCTCGGTTTTATGTACGGCACGTTCGGTGTGCGGCTCCAGTCGACGGACAAATGGACAATCGCCGCAGACGTGGAGCATTCACACGTCTGGTCGGCCAGACGTCTCTATCGCACCGGGGGCTTCCAGTTCGAAGGACATGATCGACGGTGGGTGTCGCTGGGCGTGGTGTCCGCCCGCGCCTCGCATCGGCGGTGGTTCGGCCTGATCGACGGCGTGGAAATCGGCGCAGGCCGCATGGTGATCCGAAACATGGTGGCCGGTCGTGTGGGCAGCACGGCGCTCAACGACGAGCCGGTGCTGATCCTCAAGACATCCGCGGCGGTCGGCATGTTGGGACTCACGATGTCGAAGCCGCTGTTCTGGGGCCTCGCCGGTGATGGCCGCCTGCGCGTGATCGGCGCCGGCCACTCGCGCGGTGGTGTCGTCCCCTTCGCGCACGCGGTGTTCGACTGGGAAGTGTCGAAGACGATCTTCCGGTCGTCGCACTTTGGCCGCGGGACGCTCGGGCTGACCGGCACCCATTCGACCAGCGATCGGTCGGCGACGTATTACCAGAACGGCGTCGGCATTGCCCTGAAGATTGCCTTCTGACGTGATCGCCGAAGCCCGCTGGCGGTCGGTCTCCTCCGCAACGTTCCTCGCTTTTCTGCTTTCCGCGTTCTCCGTGCTGTGGGTGCTGATCACGATCAGTCCGCAGACCTATCGCCCGTTGATGTTGCTGGTCGGCGTCTGGGCCAGCCTCCGCTTCAAGCCGACGACAGGCCGCCTGGGCGGAGCGGTGGATCTCGTCTGGGTCGTCGCCGCGTTGTTCGGGCTCGGGTGGCCGCTCGCGCAGGGCGACCCGTTCTGGTATCGCGCCACGACGCCGACCGGTGGCGATCTGCTGGCCGGTGTGATCGCAATCCTCGTCGTGATCGAGGCCACACGCCGCACGACCGGCTGGGCGCTGCCGATCGTGACCGCGGTGTTTCTGCTCTACGCGGTCGCTGGTCCGTCGCTGGTGTCGATCGGGCTTACGGGGCTCGCACATCGTGGGTACGACCTGTCGCGACTCATCGGCAGCCTCTACATGTCGCTCGAAGGCATCTATGGGGTGCCGCTTGATGTGGCGGTGACGTACATCACCCTGTTCAGTCTGTACGGCGCCGTGCTTGAAGCGTCTGGTGCCGGGACGTTTTTTCTCAACTGGTCGCTGGCCATGGCCGGCGGTTCGCGGTCCGCGGCGTCCACGGGGCGGTCGGTCTCGCTCGCGGGCTTTCTGCTCGGCACCGTGTCGGGCTCCGGCGTTGCCACCACCGTCACGCTCGGCTCGATGGCGTGGCCCCTCCTCAAGCGCGCCGGCTTCGCCGCGAATACGGCCGGGGCGATGCTCGCCGCATCGGGCATCGGCGCGCTGCTCTCACCGCCCACGCTCGGCGCCGCGGCATTTCTCATCGCCGAATACCTGCGCATCTCATACCTGCAGGTGCTTGTGATGGCGACGATCCCGACGATCCTCTACTACGCGTCGATCACGTTGATGATCGAGGGAGACGCGAAGGCCATCGGGGAATCCACCAATCTGCAATCGCAATCCGAGAATCCGCAATCCGCTAATCCTCAATCCTCAAGAACTGACCATCTTCACTTCTCCTCCCTCATCCTCGTCGCCGTCCTCATGGCCGTTGGGTTCACGCCGTTCCGCGCGGTGTTCTGGGCGATCGTGGCGGCGGTGGTGGTGAGTGTGCTGGTGCGGCAGCCGCTGGGGCCGCGGCGGTTGGCGAGTGCCTTCAGCGCCGGTGGCACCGACGCGCTCTCGGTGCTCTCGACGACCGCCGTCGCCGGCATCATCGTCGGCATCGTGACGTTGACCGGGCTCGGGCTCAAGGCGGCCGGACTGATCGTGGCGATGGCAGGTGGGTCGCTGGCGCTCACGGTGTTGTGGAGCGCGATCGCGGTCTGGATCCTCGGGCTCGCGGTGCCGGTGACCGCGTCGTACATCATCGCGGCGGTGATGGTGGTCCCGGCGCTCACGTCGGTCGGCGTTGCACCGGCGGCCGCGCACATGTTTGTTTTTTACTACGCGGTGTTGTCTGAAGTCAGCCCACCCACGGCGCTGGCCCCCTTTGCCGCGGCGGCACTGACCGGCGGGCAACCCTTCCGCACGATGATGCTCACGTGGAAGTACGCCCTGCCGGCGTTCCTTGTGCCGATCGCGTTTACGCTCGATCCCCGGGGCGTCGGGTTGCTCTTCCAGGGCACGCCGTACGACATCGTGGTGAGTTCACTGACGGCCCTCGCCGGCACGGCTGCACTCGCTGCCGCGCTGACCGGCGCCTGGGGCTTTGGCGGAACCGCCGTGCGCGTGTTGCTGGGCGCCGGAGGCCTGCTGCTGTTTCA
>CAZLJG010000253.1:0-4846 GCA_964559545.1 uncultured Solibacteraceae bacterium
CGGCCACGTCCGTCACGGACACACTCCCGGTCACGTCCGCACCTTCGGTGGTCAATACCAGCGGACTCGCCTGCGTCGTGCGCGCCACACCCGACCCCGCGTCGTCGGCTACAAACGCCAACGTGACATCGGCGTTGTGCCAGCCGGCTGCGTTGGCGGCGGGAGCGGCCGCGGCCCACACAAGCGTTGGTGCCGTTTTGTCGATCCGCACGGAGGGCGACGTGAACGTCGCGGAGTTGCCGGCCACGTCGGTCACGGTGACCGTGCCTGTGACTGCGTCGCCTTCGGTGGTCAACACCAGGGGACTCGCCTGCGTCGCGCCTGCCACACCCGATAGGGCGTCGTCGGTCACAAACGCCAATGTGACGTCCGTGTTGTGCCAGCCGGCAGCGTTGGCCCCTGGCGAGACAGCTCCCCATGCGATCGTCGGCGGTGTCTTGTCGAGGTTGAACCCGGTGCGTCTGTCGGTCGCCTCGTTCCCGGCACGGTCAGTGCATCGGCCGGTGGCTGTCAGTCCCTCGCCATCGACGGTGAGGGAGCGCTGCATCTGATCGACGACCGTCCCTGAGAGGGCGTCGGCACACGACCAGGTCAGCGTCAGGTTCTCGCGGTACCAGCCGGCTGCGTTGGCGTCCGATGACTGGCCCACGAACACCACCTCCGGTGCGGTCCTGTCGATGCTGATTGCGGGCGAGGTGTACGTCGCGCTGTTGCCGGCATTGTCGGTCACCGTCACTGTCGCAGTCAGGCCAGCACCTTCGTCCGTGAACACCACTTTGTCGCTTGTCCTGCCATTCACGCCGGTTGTTGCGTCAGCCACCGTAAACCGGTACTCGACGTCGTCGTTGTACCACCCCGGGGTGAGGGTAAACGGCGCGCTCCCCCACGTGACGGTTGGCGGCGTCGTGTCACGCCAGATGGTGATGGATTCTTCCTCGGAGGCCACAACGACGTGGTCCTCATCGGTGTCCTCATAGTAGGCCTCGGCGGTGCACGTGAAGGTCAGGCCGCTCGACGTGGTGTCCTGCGTGATCACCTGCTCGGCACATCCCGACAGGGCCAGATCGTGGCCGTCGCCCCCCGTCACCTCCCACCGCAGGCGCACGTCCGACAGATACGCAAAGCCGTCGGGATCCCTGGTGCCGGTCACCACCGGGCGCACGGACGGTTTGGCATCTCCCGGGGAAGCACGCGTCCACATCCGGATGTAGCTTTCGGCCGAATTGAGGAGCGGTTCAAATTCCTCCGCGGTCAGGAAGTTGTTCCGCACGTCGGCGAAGAAGTCCGCCAGCAAACCGTAGTGCGCCAGGCCCTGGGTGTTGAAGTCGAAGGTGCGATCGCCGGTGCCCTGCTTGGCGAACGAGCCGCCCAGAACGCCCTTGAAGGGATACGAGAGTTCGGTGTTCGGCGTACCCGGGCAGTCCGGATTGCCGAAGCGTGGGCCGGTGGAACCGCCGAAGCCGTTCATGTCAGTCGCCAGCCCGACCGCCGCGAACCGGTCGCCGGCCTTGCGCTGCATGCCCGACACTGCGTGTTTGTAGTGCCACGGAAATCCTTCAGAGGTGCCGCAGTCCCCCCGGGGATTGACGGCCGACACCATGCCGCCCAGGTCCCGAATGGCCGACATCTGCGCATCGGTCAACGAGAACTCGTGCCCCCCCTGGCTGCCGCGGAGGATCGAATGCCCCGACACGAGCGGGTAGTTGCGCGCCTGCGCGATGGCCAGCGTGTCGTCGAGCATGAGCCGCGACATGTGATCCACATCGATGATGAATCCCATGTCCATCATCGCGTTGATAAGTGTCTCGCCGGTCTCGGTCAACCCTTCCGCATTGCAGTCTGCCGGAAACTGGTCGTAGTACGACTGATCGGGAAGCCCCGCGCCCTGCAGCAACAATGAGAGAAAGTCGACCGCAACGTTATTGGTCACGTTGTAGGTGTACCCTTCGGCCGAGCAATCGCGCACCCGGAAGTGATGACCGGCCACCACGCGATTGGCCGCGTTCAGTTCCCCCCGAAAGACCGCCGCGCCACCAAAGGCGTTGTCGTACTGGTGGATCGGAAACACGTGCCGTACGCCGAGATCGTGGTACTTCTGCAACTGCGTCCTGAGAAACGCCTCCGAGCAGACGACTCCCGGCTTGCAGCCGAAGAGGGAGTCCACCTCAATGCCCAGCACCACGGCCATCTTGCCGGCACGGATGTGCGCCCGTGCCTCCGACGGCGAATACGCGATGCGGTACCATCCGCTGCCGTTCACCACCCCGTCGTCCTTCTGATCGATGGCCTTCTCGAGGTCCTTGGTCGCCTGCATCTGCTTGTCGACCGCATCCATGTCGTCACACGTAAAGCCGTCGCGTACCTTGCCCATGCCGCACAGCGCCTCGTTGCTCACGGCCAGCTGCACCATCATGCGCAGCCCTCCGAGGAAAGCGCGTTCCACCCAGGTGTAATACATCTGCTGGTGCGTGACGGTCTTGTAGGTCGGCCAGCCGGCAAACGACCCGGTGCCGGCCGGGTCATGCAGCCCCTCGCCCATCGCGATGCCGATCGGGTTGGCGGCCCACTGCACGGCGGGGGCGCCGTGCACCTCATGACCGAAGAACGGCAGCGTGGGCCCGGGCGCTCCGGTCGTGGCCATCGTGGTGGAGAACTTCCATGTGTAGTCGCACCACGGCAGCGCGTCGTTGATGCCGCCCGCGTCGTACGGCGCCCCCCAGAACACCACGCCCCCAAATCCCAGATTCGAGAACTGGTGGGCGTGCAGATCGACGATGCCCCGAACCGGGCCCGTCGCGGGCTGCGTCAAGGTGGGCATCACCGACACGTTCGGCGTGGGCTCCGACGAATATCCTGAGTAGGTGCAGATCCCGGCGATGTCGCGGCTGCCCGCATCACACTTCGGACCGAACTTGCAGGTGAAGTTCCCGACCCCTCCGCACGGACTGCAGAAATTGAGAACGTTGATCAGCCGGTTGGTGTTGCACCCGTCGTACGGCGTGGCGTAGGTGAGGTCGAGATTGATACACGCGACCTGACCGGCCCCTCCGCAATCTGCGCCGGGCGTCGACTCACTCCACGGACTGTCCACTGCAACGCCCCACAGCGTCATCGTTGCGGTCGGTGTCCCGCGATCGGCCGCCTCCGCGGACACGCTCCCCGCCTGCACGCTGAGCACCACCGCCATCACCATCAAGGTTCGTCGCAACATGTTCGTTCCTTCCGTTAACGGTCCCTGCCCGCGCCGGTCGCCCGCGCCAAGACGTCGTCAATGGCATCTCTGAATGCCTCGTAGGGCTGGACGCCGACCACCACCCGAAGGGGGGTGACGGCAGCGCTGCCTGGTTCAGTCAGGGCCACGACAAACACCGGCGTGCCGTTGACGCCTCCCCTGACGGCTTCATCAATGTCCTCGCGAATCACCCCATCGTGTGCGGTCCCGGCGACACACGCCTGGAACTTCGCCGTATCGAGGCCGACGTTGCGCGCATCCCCGACAACACGTTCCGCCTGGAAATTGCCCTGCTTGGCGAAGAGGCGGTCGTGCATCTGCCAGTACCGGCCCTGCTCACCGGCACAGGCCGCGGCGACATGGGCCTTGAAAGCACCGGGGTGAAGCTCCTCGACCGGATAATTCTTGAACACGTAGCGGACCTGGCCGCTGTCCACGTAGTCGCGGATCAGGCGCGGAGAGACGTCGCGCACATACTCGGCGCAGTACGAGCACCCGTAGTCGGAATACTCAATGAACGTCACCCGCGCCGTCTCCGGGCCGCGGGCGGGGCGCCCCGCGACGGTCAGGGTGCGCACGGGGGTGTCAGCCGCGGCGCCGCCAGGCCCCTGACCACGCTGTGACTTCAACGCCTCAAGTTCGGTGGTCAGCTGCGCCTGTTGCGCACGCAAGTCACTGATTTCGTCCTGCAGACGGGCGACATCGGTCGACGGTTGCGAACAAGCCGACGACACACCGACAGACAGGGTCAGCACAAACACGGCACACCAGCGACGCACCCGGGTAACACTCAGCGGCATGTGACTTGTGCGCGAAGGATAACAGACGCCACTGACTCACCGTCTCCGGTAAACAGGGGACAGGGCGTCTCAGCGTCGGGCGTCGATCCAGGCCGTCACTTCGCGTTCGAGAATGTCGAGGGGCAGCGGACCATTCGCAAGAATCGCCTCGTGGAAGGCGCGAATGTCGAAGCGGTCGCCCAACGCGGCCTCCGCCTTCGCACGCAGGTCGAGAATCTTCAACAGGCCGAACGTGTACGCGAGTCCCTGCCCGGCTTCGGTGATGTGCCGATCGGTTTCCGCCGTCGCCGGCCCTCGCTGGAAGCCGGTGTTCTCCGCCATGTACGTAATCGCCCGTTCACGCGTCCACCCGAACGCATGTACGCCGCTGTCCACGACAAGCCGGACGGCGCGCCAGATTTCGTACGTCAGGCGACCGAAGTCACTGTAGGGATCCGTGTAGAACCCGACATCGCGCCCCAGCCGCTCGGCATAGAGGCCCCAGCCTTCGGTGAACACGGTGATGCCGAGTCCCTTTCGGAACGGGCTGAGCGTCGTGCTCTCCTGCGTCCGCATGATCTGCAGGTGATGCCCGGGCGCCCCCTCGTGAAATGTGAGGGCTTCGACGACATAGAGAGGCCGCGCGGCAAGGTCCGACGTGTTGATGTTGATCCAGCCCGCGCGGGTCCCGTTCGCCGCACCGGCATCGTAGTACCCGGCAGACTGCCGAATCGCAATGTGTGCAGGCATGGCACGCACACCAAACGGCGTCCTCGGCAGGTTCGAAAACAGCCGCGGGAGTTCCCCGTCCATGCGTTTCGCCGCCATTGCGACA
>CAZLJG010000254.1:0-4823 GCA_964559545.1 uncultured Solibacteraceae bacterium
ACTGCGCAACCGCATATCCGCCTGCGATCGACAGCCCGAAGGGCACGAGGATTCCAAAACGCGCCGGGGCTCGCAGCAACTCCATGCCGGGCAGCTGCGCGATGAGCGTATACAGCCCGGCATCCGGGCCAAACGACGCCCACAGCCCCAACCCGGTCGTGGCCGCAACCGCGCCTGCCCACCGGCGCGCCCGTCCATCGAGCCGTGCGGCAGTCGCAAAGCCTGCGAGCCCGACCACAATCGCGATCACGCCTGGAAACAACACTTCGATCGATTTGTCTGCCGGCCGTCCGGCCGCGACGAGGTCTGATACCGGAGCGTGCGCTTCGGTGCCTGACGTCAGATAGTCACGCCAGGATGCGGCATACGTGCGGGATTCCCCGGCGCCGCGCCCCTCCGCACCGGCGTTCTCCCGAATCGCCAGAAACGGGACCACGACAGGCAACACGAGCACGGCAGTGACCAGCGCCCCCACGGCCAGGCTGCGCCAGTACGCCAGGTCACGGGTGCTCCACCACGCGGCCAGCAGGCCCATCACGACGATGAGCAACAGGCCGTAGTAGCCACACGTGAGCGCCGCAACTGCCATCGTGACGCCGAGCCACGCTCCACGCAGCGCTGATGGACCGTCCACGAGGCGCACAAACGCATGGACGACCAGGGGAAACACAAACACGAGATAGAGCTGGATGTGCGCCGTGCGTGCCGAGACAAATGGACTGAACGTGAAGGTCACAGCGGCCAGCACGCCCGCAAGGGATGACCCCGTCAGTCGCCGCACCAGCGCCCACATGAAAAAGAACGACAGCAGCGTGCCCAGCGCGATGGCGCCGTTCAGCGCGGCGATCGGCGAACCGGTGGCCAGATACGTCGGGACGCCCAGCGCGCCGCCAATGACGTTCGGCTCGGAGTACGCGAGTGTCCCCGGTGCCGGATGAAAGATGTTCGCGTCGAAGAGACCGAGGGGATTCGTGGTCAGCGCATGCGCGACCCAACCCACATTCCAGATGCTGTAGCGGCCGTCACTGGTGCCGAGGCGCCCTGCGGTGGTCAAGCTCGTGACCGTCGGGTACGTCATCACGATTGTGAGTAGAATTCCGACGGCGATGACGCCGGCTCGTGCCTGCCAGCCCGACTTGTCCGACACGCTCGAATGATAGACTGGAACCACCTTCGAAGCCACAGCGCCTTCGTGCCCGCGTGACGCCGCATCCCCCTTCACCACCGTTCCCAGACGACGTCGATGTCGCGATCGTGGCGCACAACGCGCGCGGCCCGCTGGCCCGTGTCTTTGCCTGCCTGGAAGCGGCTGGCGCTCCGCAGGATCGCATTGCCGTGTACGACGTGGGCAGCACCGATGGGACGGGCGACTGGATTCGCGCGACCTGGCCGGCGGTCACCGTGCGCCGTCTCGAGCAGAACGTCGGCCCGGATCCCGGACGCAACTGGGCCCTGCGCGCGGCCACCCGGCCCTATGTGCTCCTTCTTGATGCCGACGCGTACATCCGGCCGGACGCTCCGGCCCTCCTGCGCGCCGTGTTTGACACCCACCCTCGCGTGGGCACGTCGACACCGATCGTCGTGCACGCGGACGATCCGGGTCGTCTGCAATATGCCGGTGGCGGCCTGCACTTCATCTGCGAGGCGGTCAATCCCTTTCTCGATCGCCCGCTGGCGGATCGCGGGAACGAGATTCGGAACATCGGTGCCGCGCCTGCGGTGGCCCTGCTGATCGATCGCGCGGTTGCTGACCACATCGGCAACTGGGACGACCGCTATTTCATCGGCAAGGAAGACGGCGACTTCTCGCACCGGATTCGGATGGGCGGGTATCAACTGCTCGAAGTGCCGCAGGCGATCGTCGAACACCAGGTCAAGCCGCGTTCGACGTGGCTGTTCGTTCCGCAAATCCGCAACCGCTGGCATTTCCTGCTCAAGAACTACGAGGTACGAACACTCGTCGTGCTTGCGCCGGCGCTGATCATCCACGAGACGCTCCAACTGGCGATGCTCGTCGCCAAGGGGCATTTCAAGGAATGGCGACAAGCCGTGCGCGAGTTACGGCCTTGGCTCGCCACGCTCAAGGCTGAGCGCGCGGTCATCCAGGGCATGCGGACGGTGCCGGACACCGCACTGCTTGAGGTCGCGCCGCTGATTGTGCGCGCCGACAGGGTCGGTGGCACCGCAGGTCAGCTGGCGAAACGACTCTACGACGGCTGGCTGGCGCTCTACTGGCGCCTCGCGCGCATCTTTCTCCGGGCCCCACAGTGACCCCACGCAACTTCATGTTTGCGGCGGTCTCCTCCGGCAGTGCTGTGCTGATGGCGCTGGTCTACTTTGTCGCCGCCCGGTACCTGGGTGTCGAGGGATTCGCCATCTTCAGCTACGCGCTCGCCGTATCGATGATCGGCGAGGCTCTCATCGACATGGGCGTCCACCAGCTCACCATTCGCGAGGTTGCGCAGGCGCCTGAGTCGCGGTTTGCCCTGCTGCGCCAGCAGCTCGGACTCAAGGCGATCTCCGGGGCCGTAGTGATCACGCTCGGCCTGGTGGGCACGCTGTTCATCACGACCGACAGCACCGACCTCACGGTGGTGGCGCTGATGCTCGTGGCCTCACTCCTGCGATCGTGGCTCCTGAGCGTGCGGGGCGGCCTGATTGGCATCGAAGCCTTCGGCACGGATGCCGCCCTCGTGGCCGGGGATCGCGTGCTGCTCACTGTGGCGGGCACCGCCTCGCTCCTGCTGGGCGCCGACGTCGTCGGTCTCGCAGTCGTCTTTGTGGTGACGCGCGTTGTCACGGTCGCCGCCGCGCTGGCACTCACCCGACGGGATCTTGGTGTGCCCGCCTGGCGTTATGAACCCGACGCGTGGCTCGCACTGCAACGGCGCGCGTTCCCGCTCGGGGCCTTCATGATCGTGCTGACGGCGTACAACTACATCGACACCGTCATGCTGCGCGCGATGGCCCCCGAAACCGAAACCGCCCTGTACAACGCGGCCTACCGGCTCTACGAAGGCACCACGTATGCGGCGGCCGTCCTGTGGTCGGTGCTGACACCGCGACTCTCCGCACTGTGGACCACGAACAAGACTGGCCACCGCCGGCTTGCCATTCGCGGGCTCGGTGCTGGTGCGGTGCTCGCGGTGCCGATTGCCGCGGCATTGTGGCTCGGTGCCCCTCAATGGATTCTGTGGACATCGGGCGCGGACTACGTCACCGGCGAGCACACCCTGCAAATCCTCGCCGCCGGCTTGCCGCTGGTTTTCGCGATCTGGGTCGTCCACGCCATCGCCACGTCGTCATCCCACGACGGGGTGCTCGTGCGCAGCACGGCCGTGGGCCTTGTCGCGAACGTGGGTCTCAACCTCTGGCTCATCCCCCAGTCGGGCCACGAGGGCGCGGCGCTGGCGACCGTGATTGGAGAGGCCCTGACACTGACGCTGCTCCTGTGGGGCGTGAGGCGCGTCCTGAGCGGCACGGCGGAGGCCACGGCATGAGCACCGTCGAACTCGGCAACCTCGAAGCGAACCAGCGGTTTCTCACGGAGTCTGGCCTGCTCACACCGGGTGTGCGTGTGCTGGAGATTGGCAGCGGGCGCGGGTCACTGCTGAAGTGGTTGCTCGATCAGGGCACGGATGCGAGAGGCATTGAGGTCAGCGCCGAACGGATCGCAGAAAGCCGGGAGTTGTACGGCGACCTACCGCTGCAGCTGACCGACGGAGCGACCCTCCCTTTCCCCGACCACACGTTTGACCTGGTCGTGAGTTTCGACGTCTTTGAGCACATCCCTGACAGCGATGCCCACCTGCGCGAAGTGGCTCGTGTACTCCGTCCCGGGGGGGCCTATCTGCTCCAGACGCCGAACAAGTGGACCAATACCGTGTTCGAGACCATCCGGTGGCGCAGCTTCACCGCGTGGCGTGCGATTCACTGCGCGCTGCATACGGCCGGTCAACTTGAACGGCGCTTCGCGGCACACGGTTTCACGGCGGAGTTTGCCGACGTGCCGGTGGTGACTGAGTTTTTCCTTGGGAAGATTCGGCGGTATCTCGGATGGCCGGGTGTTGCCGCCGTGCGCGTCTTGAACCCGGATGCACTGCCCCGCCGGTGGCGGACGAATTTTTACGTCCGCGCCCGGCGGGGCATGTAGTTTCTACCGCACCCAGGTCACAAGTACCACGTTCGACCGCTCCGCGGTGCCCCACTGGCCCGAGCGCGACGGCGTGCTCACCAGGATGCCGACCACCTCACCATTGGCCGGAGTCCAGTGCTGGAGGGGTGGCGAATCGTAAAACACGTTCGAGCCCACGTGCGCACCGACGTGTTTGCACACCTGACCCGGGCGAAGCCACTCGCCTCCGCCGCCGTACCACGTCCCGCCAATGTTGGCGATCATGATCTGGCTGCCCTCAACCACAACGCCGGGGATATCGAAGAAACCGAGAATGGGCCACTGGCCGGCCTTCGAATGGTTCGTGCACAGCGTCTCATTGTTCGTCGTCACGGTCCCCATGGTCGACGTCACCGACCAATTCCCCACGTGTTCCCCCTTCACCCAGACGACCGTGCTCAGGTCGAGTTGGTCGCCAGGCGCGGGCCCACTGCCGCCTCCGCCCGACGGTGGGGGTGGGGGCGGTGGAGCCGCAGGTGTGGTGAACGAGAACGTGTCGGACCACGGGCCGGTGTGTTCAGGGTCGGCCGCGCGCACCCGCCAGTAGAACGTCTTGGAATACGGCAGGTCTTCCGGCACGGCAAATCCTGTACGGCCCGATGACGATTCTGGCACTGCGGTCGTGGGTGCGTTTTCCAGAAAGACCGCC
>CAZLJG010000255.1:0-4817 GCA_964559545.1 uncultured Solibacteraceae bacterium
AGACCCGGCGCAACAACAGCAGGCTGTCGGCCGCGCGGCCCTCGCGTTCACGCAAGCGTGCGAGGGTTTCGAGCGCGGGCAGGCGCTCAGGCTGAGTCGCAAGCACACCTTCAAGCAGCGGCACGGCCTGCGCCCAGCGCGGCCCTTTCGCGTAGTGCAAGGCGAGATACAGGTTGACGTCGGGTGAATCCGGCGCGAGCGATGAGGCTTTTCGGAACGCATCGAGGGCCTGCGCACCCTGTCCCAACGCTGAATGCGCCGTCGCCAGTCTCATCGTGGCATCCAGATGATTCGGGTCGGCGGCGAGGATCTGCCGCAGCACGGGAATGACCTGCGCGTACCGCTCCTGCACAAACAACCCGGACGCCTGTTCGAGCAACGGGAGCACGTGCACCATGTCCACCGGCCGGGGGGCATCACGTCGGACCGCCGGCGCTGAGGTCGCACTGACGTAGCCGAGACTCGCGAGTTTCTCGCGCGCTTCCGCATCCATCGGTGCCTGTGACGCGGCGGCTGTCAGGGATGGCACCGGGTAGTCGTCGAGCGCCTTGCGCATGGACGGTGCGAGCGTCGCCCCCGTGCGGAGATCCGTCTTTTCCGTCGGATCCGCTGCCAGGTCGTACACCTCGACCGGCCCGGCCACGATTGCCTTCTGCGTGCCCTCCACCGCCATGATCTGTGGCTGCCATCCGTATTGCAGGTACGGCTTCATCGCCTCGCCCAACACGACCTCTGAGGTCATTTTTGCTGAGCGCAGGCTCTCGGGCGACGGGCGACCCGCCCAGTCGAGCACGGTATGAAACAGCCGGCGAATGCTGACCGGCGTCGTGACGTCCCCGGCAGTCACGCCCGGGCCCGCCAGCGCCAGCGGCACGTGCATCGTGGACTGGTAGACGAGATGTCCATGCTGCGCTTCGCCGTGATCACCCAGCCCCTCCCCGTGGTCGGCGGTGATGACGATGGCGACGTCGCGACCGGCGGCAGCGGCCTTGGCGCGGAATGCGTCGATGAGCCGGCCCATCTGCGCGTCCGCGTAGGCGACTTCGCCAAGGTACGGCTGCCCAGGGAACGCCGCGTTGTGCGGAGCCGGCGGCACGTACGGCGCGTGCGCGTCGAAGTAGTGGGCCCAGAGGAAGAGCGGCTTGTCTGAGGCTGCCGCTTGCATCTGAGCGAGCGCGCGATCGGTCGTCGCGCCTGCCTGACGCTCGGTTGCCCCCGCTCCAAGGTCATCGTCATACGTGTCGAATCCGCGCGCGAGGCCAAAACGTCTGGCGAGCACGTAGGCGGAGACCACGGCGGCCGTCCGGTAGCCGGCCTTCTGCAGTTCCTCAGCGAGCACCGGATGCGTCGCCGCGACGAATCTGCCGTTTTCATGGACGCCATGCCCGCCTGGGTAGAGCCCGGTCATCATCGACGCGTGGGACGGCAACGTCTCGGGCACTGTGGCCTGAGCCGCTGTGAACCGCCGCCCCGCCGTCGCGACCGACGCGAAGGCCGGCGCCACGTCGGGGCGCATGGCGTCAGCGCGAGTGGTATCGAGGGTGACGAGGAGTATCCACGGCGTTCGCGAGGGCGCCGCCTCCTCGTGCCCGCAGGCGACCGCAGTGAGCAGGAGCACAATCATCACCACGGCAACGGGTCTTGGCATGCTGGGGCGATTATAATCAGCCACCATGCGACGACTTCTTATTGCCCTCCTGATCGTCCTCACGGTTCCCGTGATCGGCGGCCACGCCCAACAGGCTCCTGCCCTCGACAAACTGCTGACGACCGCGGAAGCCTCCAAATTTGCGTCCACCTCAACCTACGACGAGGTGGTCAAGTTCATGCAGGCGGTGGATGCGGCGTCCCCGCTGATTCACATGTCCAGCTATGGCACCACGTCGGAAGGCCGGATGATGCCGCTGGCGGTGGTCGGCAAGGGCCTCAAGGACGGGTCGGCGGCCTCGGTGCTGGCGACCGGACGGCTGCGGGTGCACATTCAGGGCAACATCCACGCCGGTGAGGTCGAGGGCAAGGAATCCGCGCAGATTCTGTTGCGCGAGTTCGCCCAGGGCCGTCACGCCGAATGGCTCGACACGATGGTGTTCCTGATCACGCCGATCCTCAACGCCGACGGCAACGAGCGCTTCGGTCTCCGCAATCGCGGCCGTCAGCATGGCCCGATCAACGGCATGGGCACCCGCGCCAACGCGCAGAACATCAACATCAACCGCGATTTCATGAAGCTTGAGACGCCCGAAGGGCGCGCGTTCGTGAAGTTGTGGAACGACTACAACCCGCACGTGGGGATGGACCTGCACACGTCCGACGGGTCAACGCACGCGTATCACCTCACCTACTCGCCGCCGCTCAACCCGAACACGAGCGACGCCATCATGACCATGATGAAGACCGAGTGGTTCCCGTTTGTGACGGACCAGATTCGCAAGAAACACGGATGGGAAACGTTCTACTACGGCAACGCCAGCAACCCCGGCGGCGGTCGCGGCGGCGGACGTGGCGCCGGCGCCCCTGGCCGCGGAGCGGCCACACCACCCACTCCACCCACACCACCTACACCACCTACACCACCTACACCGTCAGGTCCGCGCGCCTGGGGCACGTTTGAGCACGTCCCGCGCTTTCACAATAACTACGTGGGGATGCGCAACCGCTTCGCGCTGCTGAGCGAGGCCTATGCGTATGCGACGTTTGAAGATCGCATCAAGGCGACGAACTACTTCATCGAAGAAGCGATGAACTTCGCGCACCGGAATGCGGACCGGATCAAAAAAGCCGTGGACGCCGCAGACCGCGAGGCGCTGGCCGGAAAAACGCTGGCGACGCGCGCGCGCATCGCCACTGGCGGCATGATCGAGATCCTCATGGGCGAGGTCGAAGACGACAAGAACCCCGTGGACGGCGCCATCATGAGCAAGCGCAAGGACGTCGTCATCAAGGAACAGATGATCGACCGGCTGTGGTTTGAACCGACGGCCACCGAGACGGCGCCGACGGCGTACTACATTCCGGCCACGGCCACGAAGGCGCTGGAGCTGCTGCGCCACCATGGTGTGACGATGCAGGAAGTGAAGGCGCCGGTGACGGGGCTGCACGCCTACACCATCAAGGAAAACACGCAGGCGGCCCCGCGCGCTGGCATCGATATCAACGGCCACGCACTGCGCACGGTCACAGGCACCTGGACGGCAACCCAGACCGCGGCGCCTGCCGGGTCGTGGATGGTGCCGATGAACCAGCCGCTGTCGCGACTGGCGTTTTACCTGCTCGAGCCGAACAGCGATGACGGCGTCACCACGTGGAACTTCCTCGACGACCTGCTCGGCGAGGGTGTGACGACGTATCCGATTCTGCGGAAGCAGTAAGGCGCCCTGATGCAGCGGGCGATCGTCGCGGGCCTCTATGCGGCGCTGACGATACTGATGACCTGGCCCGTCGGGATCTTCCCGGCGGGCGTTCGTATGGGGGGCGGGGCCGACCCCAGCCTCTACGTGTGGACGATCGGCTGGGGCACCCACGCGCTCACGCACGCGCCGTGGGCGATCTTCAACGCCAACATTTTTTATCCCTATCAATACACACTCGCGTACTCCGAGAATCTGATCGGCAGCGCCCTGCTCGCGCTCCCCATCATGTGGATCACGGGTGATGCGCTGATCGCCACCAACCTGGTCGCGGTCCTTTCAGTCTTCCTGTGTGCGGTCGGTGGCTACTACCTTGGGCGCACGGTGGGCCTCTCGCCGGTGGCGTCGTTTCTCTGCGGATTGATCTTCGCGTTTGTGCCCCCGCTGTTTGCCAGGCTCGGGCAGTTGCATCTCATCGCGGTCCAGTGGGTGCCGTTCGGACTGGCGCGGCTGCATCGATATCTGCGTGACGGACAGGCGCGCGATCTGCGCTGGACGATTGGCCTGCTGTCCCTCCAGGCGCTGGCCAGCGGGCACGGCGCGGCGCTGATGATTCTGGGCGGCGCCATTCTTGTCGGCTTCGATCTGGCCCGTACGCGAACACTCAACCTGGCCACACGTGTGCGCGATGTCGGCATCCCCGGCGTGCTTGCCATGCTGCCGGCCGCACTCGCCTTCATCCCCTACTGGCTCGCCAAACGCGACGTCCCGCTCGAGCGTGTGCATGACGACGTGGGAGTGACGTTGAACAGCTACATCAGCTCACCGACGCACCTGCACACGGCGATTCTCGAGCGGCTCCCTGACTGGGAATGGCTCCGCGTGTATCCGGATGCGCACCTGTTTCCTGGATTCGCGGTGATCGTGCTCGCGGTGATGGCGTTTGTGGGGCTCCGGACGGAGCACGCGGGCTTCAGCCCGCGTGGCAACCCAGGGGCTAGAGCCCCTGGGCTCCGAATTGTCTTCCTCACCATGGTCATCGTCACGTGGTGGATGACGATTGGACCTCCGTGGTCGATCTGGGGGTATGTCTATTGGCTGCCGGGGCTGAATTTCATCCGGGTGCCGTCGCGGTTCACGATGCTGGGTGTGCTCGCGCTGGCGGTGTTGGCCGGGTATGGCTTTGATCGCCTGGCGCACGCATGGTCCCACCGTGGCCGGCTCGTGGCCGCGTCGGCGCTCTCGGCGATTCTCATCGCTGAATTTGCAGTGATGCCCGTGGATGTGCGGCCGTTCGACAGCCAGATTGCGCCGATCGACCACTGGCTCGACAGCCAGCCCAAGCCGTTCGCCATTGCCGAAGTCCCCGTCTCCGCCTCGCGTGACGACTCACGCCGGGCGGAGGTGGCAACGATGTATATGCTGCATTCGCTGGCCCATCACCAGCCGACGGTGTTCGGGTACAGCGGC
>CAZLJG010000256.1:0-4808 GCA_964559545.1 uncultured Solibacteraceae bacterium
GCGGTGAAGGCCGGCCCCGCCGGCGCCATTGTGCAGGTCTTCCAGATGCGCCGCGGCCGCGTCGTCGAGCGCGTGGAAATGACATCGAGCTCGGAGGCGATTTCTCCGGAAATCGCCTCCGAGCTCATTTCGGCGCCAGACGTCCTCGAAGCCGCGCTCCAGCAGTTCTACGCCGAGCAGGTGCCGCCGCCGGAGATTCTGGTGTCGGATGCGCTTGACGCCGACGTGGTCGAGTCGCTCGAGGAGTGGCTCTCCGCCAAGGCCGAACGGAAGGTGCGCGTGGTGGTGCCTCAGCGCGGTGAAAAGCGCGGCCTGCTCGACCTCGCCATGCGGAACGCCGCGTTGTCGTATGACACCCACTTCAGTGAGGGCCACGTCGGCGCGTTCGCTGCGTTGGAGACGCTCCGCGAGGTGCTGAGTCTCCCAACCCTTCCTCACCGGATCGAGTGCTTTGACATCTCGACGCTCCAGGGCACCAACACGGTGGCGTCGATGGTGGTGTGTGTGGACGGCAAGATGCGACGCGGCGAATATCGGAAATTCGCCGTGCGCGGACCGGCCACCGACGACTTCGCGTCGATGGAAGAGGTCGTGCTGCGTCGGTATCGGAAAGTGCTCGAGCAGGGAGGCCCGTTCCCTGATCTCATCCTGATCGACGGCGGCAAAGGCCAGCTCACGGCCGCATATGCGGCGCTGCGACAACTCGGGTTGGAACAACTCGTCGCCGTGGGTCTGGCCAAGCAAGAGGAACTGCTGTTCCGCCGCGATCGCATCGAGGGTATCGCTCTTCCGCACGAAACTCCGGCACTTCGCCTCGTGCAGCGCATCCGCGACGAAGCCCACCGGTTTGCGGTGACGTTCCACCGCACCAAACGCGCCGCGTCATCACTTCGGTCGGCGCTCGATGACATCCCCGGGATTGGCGTTCGACGCCGGAAGCTGCTCCTCACGACGTTCGGATCGGTCGCCGGCGTTCGCCGCGCCAGCCGCGAGGATCTGGAACGGGCGGTTGGCGCGAAGGCCGCGAAGGCCATCGTCGAACACTTTGCGCGCGTGTGAGGCGCGGGTAGACTGAGCGCGCCCGTGGCTCCCCGCCTCCTGCTCGCCGTGCTCGTGCTGCTCGCCGTTGCCAGACCCGCGTCGGCGCAATACCGCATGACCACATGGACGACGGCGGACGGGTTGCCGCAGAGTTCGGTGGTGGCCATCGCGCAGACGCCGGATGGATTCATCTGGCTCACGACGCTGGGTGGTCTCGCACGCTTCGACGGGCGCACCTTCCGCACGTTTGACACCACGACCAATCCTGAATTGCCGAACTCGCGTTTCGGCGGCATGGTGGTCGACGACGAGGGCCAGCTCTGGCTGACGCTCCAGACCGGTGAACTGCTGCGGTTTGTCGACGGCCGGTTCGACATCATGGATGAGGCCGACGGCCTGCAGGTCGACCGGAGGCTTCGAATCTTTCGGTGGCAGGGCAGGCTGGTGGTGGAGACTGCCACTGGCACCGTGGTGTGGCAGGATGGCCGTTTTGTCGCGGACCCGGCGGTGCAGGCGCCCGCCGAAGCGGCGACGCTTACGTTCGCCGGCATCAGCTACGGTCTCGCCGCGCGCTGGTATCGCGATGGTGAGGGCCGCGCCTACCGCTTCGAAGCCACCGGTCTGACACGCACGGTGCATCTGCCAGGACGCGGGCTATACGAAGATCGGTCCGGCCGCGTCTGGACGTTACAGTTGGGCGTCGGCGGGGAACTGGCCTCCCTGGATCTCGATGGTACGCACCGGACGTACGGACCGGCCGCCGGTCAGGTGGGACTGGGCATGCTGTCGCAGGTCGAGGACCCAGACGGGACGCTCTGGTTTTTTTCGCCGAACGGCCTGGCGCGTTTTCGGGCGGGCCGTTTCCGGTCCTTCACCACCGCTGACGGTTTGCCCGACAACTTCGTCCGCTTCATCTTCCGTGACCGGGAAGGTACGCATTGGGTGGGCAGCAACACGGGACTGACCCGACTGGTTGAACAACCCATCGTCTCCTTCACGGCCGATTCCGGTCTGGCGGCCGACAACACGTATCCACTGCTGCAGGACCGGCAGGGGGCGATCTGGATCGGCGCGTGGCCGGGATTGACCCGGTATCACAACGGCGTGTTTGAGCACGTGTCGGAGAAATACAACCTGCACACCGCATTCCGTCGGCCGGCGAATGTGATGTCGTTGATGGAGGCGCGCGACGGGGCAATCTGGGTCGGGACGCTGGGCGCCGGGCTTCACCGCATCCGCGGCAATCGCGTGGAGAGGATCGACGGGGCGTGGAATTTGGCCGCGCACGTGTTGTACGAAGGCGCGGGCGCCGATCTGTGGGTCGGCACCGACAACGGGTTGCTTCGCTATCGGGATGGCGTGTTCACTCGAATCCTCCGCGCGGACGGGACCACCGGCGGTGAAACAAGCGCGATGTTCATGGACCGGTCCGGCGTGCACTGGGTGGGCAATATCGATGGCCTGGCCCGTGTCGTGGATGGCGTCCTCCACCAGGTCGAGGACGCAGGGTTCACTGGCAGGCGCGTACGCGCGATCCACCAGGATGCGGCCGGCACTCTGTGGTTCGGCACGTACGACACCGGGCTGTTCATGTATCGCGACGGCCGCTTCACCCGCTTCACCGTGCGCGAGGGCCTTCCGACGAATGGCGCGTTTCGGATCATCGAGGACGAAGAGTCGCGCTTCTGGATCAGTTCGAATGTCGGTATCTACCGGGTCGATCGGGCTGGGCTCGAGGCCGTGGCGTCAGGCCGGCAACGCACGGTCATGTCGGTGCTGTATGGCCGCGAGGATGGCATGGCCAGTGCGGAGGCGAACGGTCTCGGCCAGCCATCGGGCATCCGCGCGCAGGATGGTCGCCTCTGGTTTCCGACGCAACGGGGCGTTGCCGTCATCGATCCGGCGTCGATCGCGCTCAACACCGCGCCCCCGCCGGTGACGTTCCTCGACGTCAGCATCGGGGGGTTCGCCCGTGCCGAGCGCGATCGGATCGAAATCCGATCGGGCAGCACGGAGTTTCAGGCGCGATACGCCGCTCTGACGTTCGTGCGTCCTGAACTGGCCCGCTTCCGGTACCGCATGGAGGGACTTGATGCGGACTGGGTGGAGGCCGGCACCGATCGCACCGCCCGGTACGCCGCGTTGCCATTCGGGACATTCACGTTCCGGGTGATTGCCGCCAATCGCGACGGCGTGTGGAATGAAGAAGGGGCCGCCGTCACCATCGTCGTTGTGCCGCCCTTTTATCGGACGACGTGGTTCCTCGGGTTGGTGATCAGCGCCGTGATGCTGACCACGTTCGGTGCGTACCGGTGGCGAGTGGGCACGCTTGAGCGGCGCCAGGCACAACAGCAGGCGTTTGCGCGGCAGCTTATCGATTCGCAGGAGACCGACCGGCGCCGTATCGCCGCAGAATTGCACGACGGGGTGTCACAAACACTCGTCGTGATGAAGAACTGGGCGCGCTTCGGCGAACAGGCGATCGCTGACGAGAGTCCGGTGAAGAAGAAACTTGTGGACATTGCCGACGCGGCGAGCCAGGCGCTCGGCGAGGTGCGTGACGTCGTGCATGATCTTGTGCCGTACCACCTGGAGCGGCAGGGGCTGGGCGAGTCGATCCGCGAAGCGGCGACCCGTGTGGGCGACGCGGCAGGCATCGTCGTCGACTGCCGGCTGGACGCCATCGATGGTCTCCTGTCGCCGGAGTCTGCGCTCCGGTTGTTCAGAGTCTGCCAGGAAGGCCTGAACAACATCGTCAAGCACTCCGGCGCGACGGCCGCGTGGCTGGAGTTGACGCGCGAGTCGAGACATGTGCGGCTCGTCATCCGCGACAACGGCAAAGGGTTCGAGCCCACTGCCGCCAGACCGACTTCCGCCGGTGATGGGTTTGGGCTGATGGGTATGACAGAACGAGCCCGCATGATGGGCGGCGATCTGACGGTCGAATCCGCGCCCGGCCGCGGCACAACCATCACGATTGTCGTACCGTATTCGATGACGGGAGCAGGCTGATGGGCATTCGAATCCTGATTGCAGATGACCACACCCTGATGCGCCAGGGGCTGCACGAGATCTGCACCTCGATCGGCGGCTTTGAGGTGGTGGCGGAGGCGAAGGATGGCGCCGAGGCCGTGGACCTTCGCCGCACCAGTCGCCCGGACGTGATTCTCATGGATCTCGCGATGCCTGGCATGGACGGTGTTGAGGCAATCAGGCGCATCCTCGCAGACGCGCCGGCGTCGCGCATCATCGCGTTGACCATGTATCGCGAAGAGCCGTACATGCTGGCCGCCATCCGTGCGGGCGCCCGCGCCTATCTGCTTAAGACGGTGGATGCGTCTGAGCTCATCGCGGCCATCGAGGCGGTGCATCGTGGTGAGTACCTCGTCGACCCGGTCATTGCGGCGCGAGTGCTTGGTGAACTGCATCTCATGCCGAAGGACCTGCCCAAGTTCCAGCGCCTGCTTGAGAAGGAAATCGAGGTCTTGCGTCTGGTCGCGCAGGGACGCGACAACCGCGAAATTGCCGACGCACTGGATTGGTCCGTGCACACGGTGTCCAACCGGCTTCGCGTGATTTTCGAGAAACTTCACGTCACCAACCGCACGCAGGCGGCTCTGTACGCCCTGCGACAAGGGTGGGCGACGCTCGACGAACCATCCTCGTAAGGCAGCGGCCTCGTAGGGCGTGACCTTTAGGTCCGCCGAGAAGGCTGACGCCGTACAAATTTTTGTACGTTCGCGCCCGGCGGGCAGATTGATTCGCGT
>CAZLJG010000257.1:0-4805 GCA_964559545.1 uncultured Solibacteraceae bacterium
AGCCAGGCCACGACCAGCCACGGCACGGTCACAAGGGCAACCATGGCGACAAGCCAGGATTTCGGAAGGGTCACGGTGGAGGGGGGAGCCATGCGTCCCAGCCATCATACGGAAACGTGATGGTCAGGGTCAGACACTACTACCCCAGCGTATCGAGCGGGTACAGTGACGAGGTGTCCGCCCTGTTTGACGTAGTGCACGAAGACGAGGACCTGCTGGTGGTGGATAAACCGGCGGGGCTGGTCTGCCATCCGACAAAAAACGGAGAAATGTCGAGCCTGATCGGCCGCGTGCGGCTCCACCTCGGCCACGGCGACGGCCGCCTCGTCAATCGTCTGGATCGCGAAACCAGCGGTCTTGTCGTGATCGCCAAGTCCGCCGGCGTCGCCGGTGAACTCGGGCGGCTCTTCAGCGGCAGCGCGGTGCACAAGACGTATTGGGCCGTGGTGGATGGCCATGTCGGACCGGACCTACTCGTCATGTCGGGCGCGCTCGGGAACGACGACGAGAGTCCGGTGGCCATCAAGGCTCGCGTGCGCGACGATGGCGCGGTGGCGGAGACCCAGGCGCGCGTGCTGCAGCGATGGCACCGGGCGGGGCAGCCGCTGACGTTACTTGAGGTCTCACCTCGGACTGGTCGCAAACATCAGATTCGCATTCACCTCGCGCATGCGGGGCATCCGATCGTCGGCGACAAGTTGTATGGCGACGATGAACAGCGGTATCTCAGGTTTGTGGTGGGCGGGATGACGCCCGAGGATGTGCTGGCGTTGCGTGTGACATGTCATGCCCTGCATGCGCGCAGGCTCGAGTGGGTGTGGCGGGAACGGACGTTCGCCTTCGACGTGCCGCCGCATGCCGAGTTCGCCTCACTGCTGCCGTGAGCCGCGGCCCTTCATCGCATACAACTCCGCATCAGCCCGATCGAGCAGTTCATCGGCCGTGTCGCCGTCTCGCGGGAAGACGGCCACGCCCATACTGGCTGCAATAGGCGGTGCGGTGGCGTCCGCTTCCAGTGCTGCCTGCACACGCGCGGCCTGCAGGCGTGCGGCCTTTTCGTCGCAGCCCGGCAGGAGCACCGCGAATTCGTCGCCGCCGTAGCGCGCGATGAGGTCTGTGACTCGACACGACGCGCGCAGGGCGTCGGCCAGCCGCACGAGCAGGCGGCTGCCCACGTTGTGTCCGAGTTGATCGTTGATGACCTTGAGGTTGTCCACGTCGAGCAGGAGGAGCGCAAACGGTTCGCCAGTCTGGTGTGTGCGCCGGATCTGCCGCTCGATGGAATGTGTCAGGTGCCGGTAGTTGGCCAGGCCGGTCAGCGGGTCGGTCACCGCCAGCAGGTGCATCTCGGAGTCCTGCCGATTGCGCTGATCGATCGACGCTGCGAGCACGAGCGCGGTCAGGCCCGGTCCAATCATGGTGAGCTGCACGGCCCGGAGTGTCGGGTCCACCGGGTCAAAGGGATTGATCCCGTGCATCCACCCCCACACCTTTGCGCCCGCCAGCACCAGGACGACCGTGGCCGTCTCACGGGCACCGAAGCGCATCGCCGACCACGCCAGGAGTGGGAACGGCGCGAGGACCGCGCACAGTAGGCGCAGGGGCGGGGAGAGCCAGGGGCCGAAGAGGGCCAGCGCGACGGCGATCGTGACGATCCCGAGCACCCACACTTCGCGGGCGCGCTCGTGGGTCCAGGCTCGCAGACCTCGTTCGGGTGGGCGGCGATCGCCCCGGCGCCGCGCGAGCGTGAGGCGCGGGCGGAGACTCCAGAGAATCAGTGCTGGTGCCGCGAGGAGGCAACTGGTCGTGTGTGCCCACCACCAGGCCAGGCCGGCGCCCTCCAAATCCGGGATCTCCACCGGCGAGGTGGCGGCCAGCACAGCCACGACCGCGAGAGCGCTGAGTGTGGAGGACACCAGCGTCGTGATGCCGGCGTACAGCAATACATGGCCGCCGGCTTCGAACGCGTGGGGACCCCGTGCCAGCTGTCCGATGAGCCACGCCCCGCTGACGGACGCGAGTACTTGTCCGAGGGCCATCCCCGCCGCGGCGACCGGGTCGATACCCTGCCACCACAAACCGGCCAGGGCTCCGGCGAAGATCGCGGCGCCGGCCCGTGGGCCCAGCATGACCGCCGCGGCCATCGCCACGGCCGCCGGCGCCCAGAGGACCGCGTGGTCCGGCGCGAGGAACGGCACCGGCTGGCCGAGGCCCGCCGTGACGACCATCCCGATGAACACCAGCAAGTGACCGAACACGCGCAGGGAGTGTACTGCCTTACGGCCGCCGGAACTTCGGCGGCGCCGACGATCCCATCGCCTGGATCGCCGCCTCCACCTTTGCCGTCAGGGTGGCGGCGTCATCCTCCCCAGGGTGAATCGCGGGGCCGAAGGTGACGCGGACCGGTCCACGCACCGGGTACGGCACGTTCTTGGGATAGACCCACTCCAGCCCTTCCAAGCGAATGGGAACAATCGGAAGGCGGAGGTGAATCGCCAACGTGCCCACGCCCCGCTTGAAGGGCACCATGCTGCCGTCGTCCGTGCGCTGGCCCTCGGGGTAAATGAGGATGTCGTGCCCTTCATCCACCAGTTCCCGCATGTAGCGGAAGGCCGCCCGCGGGGATTCGCGCTGCGGGAGCGGAAAGGCATTAAAACACTGGCACGCCATGTAGAACGCGAGGCCGCTGCTCCACCGTTCGCGCAGCGAGCCGGGGGCCAGGCCAAAGTGGGGCGCGAAGAACTCCTTCGCCATCGCCGGTGCGATCCGGTAGCGAAGGGCCGGCGGCAGCGCCGCGTAGATCGCCGGCGTGTCCATGTGACTCTGATGGTTGGCCGCGTACATCACCGGTCGGCGCACGGAGGTCGCGTGTTCGAGCCCGTGCACTTCCAGTTGCATGAACAAACGCGTAAACGGCAGCAGCATCGTCGGCAGCGTGACCCGCCGCACGAGGCGCGACACCGGGGAGCGTGTCCAGCGCGGAAATGCCATGCCTGCTGATCGTAATCGGCGCGCGCTACGACACGCAATCGGAGTCCGTTTCCCTTGACACAACCGCCGTGCGCTCCTACGCTTCGCACCATGTATTCACGCGACGACGTCAAGGCCATCACCGACAAGATCTTCAATATGGCGACCGGCCACGAGGTGGAGGTCAACCTCACGGGCTCGGAACGATCGGGCACACGGTGGGCCAATTCCACGATTACCACCAACCTGATTCAGTACGACCGCCAGTTGACGATTACCGTGCGGTCGGGCAATCGCCAGGGTGGCGCCACCACGCGCGACTTCAGCGACGCCGGTCTGAAGGAAGCCGTGGCGGAGGCCATCACCGAGGCGAAGAGTGCTGCGGAGAATCCGTCGCTCGGCGAATGGCTCGGCGCCCAGGAGTACATCCCCATGGATGCGGCGCTGCCGAGCGGCGTCAACTTCGGACCGCGCGAGCGCGCCATGATGGTGAAGGCCAGCGTGGAGGTCTCGGAGAAACACGGGGTGCTCGGCTCGGGCTACATTCCCAAAACCGACCAGACCAACTGCACGGCCAACACCAAGGGCCTGTTTGCGTATTACCGCTACGCGGAGACGGCGTTCACCCTGACATGCCGCATGCCGGATGGCAGCGGGTCGGGCTGGGCCGGCACAACGGGGATCAAGGATCCCGGCGTGATTGACCCTGTGGCGTTGACCGAAGTGGCATCGCAAAAGGCACTACGCAGCCGCAACGCCAAGGCCCTCGAGCCCGGACGATACACCGTCATTCTTGAGCCGCGCGCTCATGCACGGTTCCTCTCGCTGGTCACCGGCGTCTTCAACGCCGGCAGCAACCTGGCCTTCATGAAGGACAAGAAGCCGGGCGACAAAATCTTCAGCGACCTCGTCACGCTGCGCAGTGACATCGGCAACCAGACGTTGCGGCAGACGACGATGCTGCAGAACAACATGCCGGCGAAGCCGGTGACCTGGCTTGAGAAAGGCGTGCTGCGCAATCAGGCCGGTGGCCCGGACGGCCCGCCCGCCAATCTGAACATGAGCCTCGTGATGGACGGCACGAATCTCGAACTCGCCGACATGATCAAGCAGACGCGGCGTGGGTTGCTCGTCACGTTCCTCTGGTACATCCGCAACGTGGATGGATCGATTCTGCTCAACACAGGGATGACGCGCGACGGGCTCTTCCTGATCGAAAACGGCGAGATCACCATGCCGGTGCAGAACTTCCGCTGGAACATGTCGCCGCTGGTTGGCTACAACAACATCTCACTGGTGGGAAAGCCGGTGCCCATGCATCTGGGCGAGTCCTACGACGGCAGTGGATCCGCACTGGTGCCGCCCGTGCGGATGGAAGATTTCTACATGACGTCCGTTTCGCCCGCGGTTTAAGGCAGAGGAAAGCACAGACACATGGCTACTTCACGACGCGATTTCATCAAGGTGGCTGCGGCCTCCGGCCTCGTGCTCGCTTCGAGCGACCTCATCGGCGATCTGCTCGCGCAGTCGCCCGGACGTGCGATGCAGTCCCGCTTCAAGGGACTCTCCGACATCGCGCTCGATGAGTGCCGCAAGGCGGGCTGTTCGTATTACGACATCCGATTCACGCGCACACTGGCGATGCCGGGTGTGGTGGCCACTGCCGGCACGGCGGGGGGCGGCGGCCGCGGCGGTGGTCGTGGTGGTCCCGGTGGCCCCGGTGGGGGCGGCGGCCGAGGCGGCGGCGGTGGCTTCGGTGGACGTGGCGGCGGTGGCCAGGCCGGTCCGCCCAACGATCCGGATGGGACACCACGAGCCGCAGGGTTTGGCGTACG
>CAZLJG010000258.1:0-4795 GCA_964559545.1 uncultured Solibacteraceae bacterium
CCGGAGTTCCGAAGTCCCGAGGTCCCGAAGTGGGGCCTCGGGACTTTTTTTATTTGTCGGTCATTCGCTGACGCAGGTCAGCGAAGCGGGCATCGTCGCGGAGGGGCGCCAGGGCGGGGTCCACGTCGGCATAGATCAACCAGTACGAACGCTCGTCGAGGGCGCGGCGCAACCAGGTGAACGCCGCGTCCTGATGTCCGAGAGCCGCCTCGATGATCGCGAGTGAGTAGGCCGGCACAAACGTCGCCTTTGATCGGTCGTGCAGATCGGCAATCGCGGCTGCCGCACGCGCACCGTCGCCCTGCATGGCCCAGATCAGACCCAGAGCGGCGACGACATCGCGATCGTCGGAGAGGCGCTTGGAGACCTGGAGTTCTTCCTCCGCCTCGGCAAATCGGCCGAGCTGCGCGAGCGCCAACCCTCGGCGGAAATGCGCCATCGAAAACTTCGGGTCAAGCCGCAGGACACGCGCGAACTGTTGCTCGGCCTCCTCGTATCGCCCCGAGTAATAGTCCGGGTAGCCGGCAATCGTGCCGGTGATGAGTGACAAGGGATCGAGCGCCTGCGCGCGAGCGAGCGCCGCGCGGGCTTCGTCGAAGCGGCCGCGAGTCGTGAGGTACATCCCCAATCGTTGCCATGCGTCGGCGTAATCCGGATTGAGCGCCAGGGCCTTCTGGAACGCGCGCTCCGCCGCGTCCCAATCCCATCCGTAGAACAACTCCACCACACCGAGGGAGTTGTGCGCCTCGGCAAGCGAGTCATCAAGCGCGAGCGCCTGGAGTGCCGCGGCACGTGAAGGCGGAAACGCGTCAGCGGGTCGTGACGCGCCATAGAGGCTCTGCAACGCATACGTGTCGGCCATGCCGACGTATGCCAGCGCAAACTGGGGATCGTGATCGGTGGCGTCACGAAAACACGTAATCGCCTGACTGAGCGTCTCGGTGAGACGTTTATTGAGGAAGTACCGGCCCTTCAGGTAACACTGATAGGCCGGTGAGCTGCGGGTTTGCTGGGCCACCACGCGCTGCTGCTGCTCGGTGGTCAGCGACTGACTCAGCCGCGCCGCCACCGCGCGAGCCATCGCGGTCTGCACATCCAACAACCCGTTCGGCGTCGCCGGAAAAGGCGCGGTCCACAGTTGCCACCCGGATGACACATCGACCATCTCGAGCGTGATGACGCCCGCCCGCAACCGGCCGACCACCACTATCGCCACAGCCAGTGAGCGGCCCGCCGCCTGCGGATCCAGATCGCGCGTGCGCAGGCGGAACACCACCGCGCGGGCCTTCACGCGCAACCCGGGAACCTGCGTGAGGTTATTGATCAACCCTTCGGTGAGCCCGTCGCACAAATAGTCGAGTGACGGATCGTCGCTGTCGTTATGAAAGGGCAACACCGCGACTGAATCAGGCGCCGCCGGCTCGTCGGGCGCGTCCGTGACAACGACGGGGGCCGCAAACCGGTAGCCGGTGCCGGGAATCGTCACGATGAAGCGGTGATCCCTCGGTGATTCCCCCAGGGCCTTGCGCACCAGCGAGATGTTCTGTGGAAGGTTGGCCTCTTCGACGTACACGCCCGGCCACACACGCTCGAGCAGTTCTTCCTTGGAGACCACACGCCCGCGCGCGTCAACGAGCGTCAACAGGACGTCGAGTGCCTTCGGTGCCAGATCGATGGACGTCTCGCCGCGGCGCAGGAGGCGCCGGGCGGGATCGAGCACGAAATCGTCGAAGGCAAACACCGATCAGCGAACGATGGCGGCGTCCGGCAACTTGCCCTGTGCGTCCACGACCTGGCGGGCCAGGTAGTTCACCACCGTCGCATCGTCGCGCAACCGCGCGAGATAGGCGCCCTGCAGAAGCTGCACACGGCGATCCTTGAGCGCGGTCTTGATGCCATCCTTGACCTGGGGATCGCTGAGCGACCGCTGACCGGGTTCAATGACGCGCACCAGCGCGAGCAGCGTCGTGGTCGGTCCATTGGTGATCGTGTTGAGCTCGCCCGGCTTCATACGCATCACGGCGCTGCGCAGCTGCGGCGGCGCCTGATCGATCTGTGCCTGCCCCACCATCCCGAGGTCGCCGCCATTCTGCGCCGACGCCGCATCCTCGGAGAAGTTGGCCGCGAGCGCCGCGAAGTTTTCGCCTTCCTTCAGGCGCGTGGCGATCATCTCCAGCTTGCGCTGCGCCTCGAGCGGCGAACGCGCGTCGTCGTTCTGCTGATTGTTGACCTGCGTCGGCACGGCCGACACGACAATCTGCGCGAGGTGATACTGGCGCTCGGGGACGTTGAACTGCGCCTGGTTCTTCTCGAAGTAGGCAGTCACTTCCTCGTCGGTGACATTGACCTTGCCGGTGACGTCCTGTTCGAGCACCTTGGCCTTGGTCAGTTCGCGGGCCACGCCGGCGCGGAATTCATCCGCCGTGGTCTTGCGTGCTTCCAGCTCCTTGGCGTAGTCGGCATCGCTCATGGTGCCGCGACGTTCGGCAATGGCTTTGTCGATCTCTTCGGCCGTCGGCACAATCTTGAGCTCAGCCGCCCGCGCGAGCAGCAGCGTTTCCGTGATCAGTTCATCAACCAGGCCCAGCTTGGCGCCGACCGCTTCCTCTTCCGAGGGGGTCGCGGCATCAGGGTTCAACATGCCCTGGTAGTACTTGTCCACCTTGTCGCGCTTGATTTCGGTGCCGTTCACGACGGCCCACACATCGGGGGCGGGAGTGGCAGGAGTGGCCGACCCGCAGGCGGTGGCGGTCAGCAGGAGCAGGGCGGCGGAAGCAGAACGCATCAACATGATTCAAGAAGTGTATAGGAGATGTAGTATTCCCCGCATGATGCCAGCCCTTCGACTCCGCGTCCTGCTGTTGACGGTCGTCCTTGTTGCGGCCACCGCATGGCCTTCGGCCCAAGACAAGAAAGTGCTCGGGCCGGACGACTATCCAAAGTGGCGAAGCATCGGTGGACAAACGATTTCTGGCGACGGTCAGTGGGTCTCGTACACCCTGCAGTTCACCAACGTGCCGGAGGCCGACACCAAGCCGGAACTTCGGCTGCTGAACCTGGCGAGCAGCCAGGAAGTGACCGTGGCGAGCGCGACCGGGGGCACGTTCTCGGATGACTCGAAGTGGCTGGCCTATACCGTGGATCCCAGCGGGGGTGGCCGGGGAGGACGGGGCGGACGTGGGGGTGGTGCTCCTGACGCGGCGCAAGCCGCCCAGCCGCCAACGGGTCAGGCGCCTGCCCAGGGTCGTGGCGCGGCGGCGACACCCGCGGAACCGCGACGCGTCGAACTCCGGAATCTGGCGACCGGTGCGATTCGGTCGTGGCAGGACATCGCGAGCTTTGAATTCTCGAACTCATCCACGCACCTCCTGCTTCGCCGGCGTCCACCACAGGCGGCTGGTGGCGCGGGTCGCGGCGGCGATGCCGGCGCAGCGCCTGCGGCTGGAGCCCCGGCCGCAGCACCAGCAGCACCGGCACCACGCGGAGTGGACGTCATCGTGCATAACCTGGCGACCGGACGGGATGTGCCCCTCGGCAGCGTCGGCGACAGCGCGTTCAACAGAAACGGCGACCTGCTCGCGTACACCGTGGACGGTGCGGTCAAAGACGGCAACGGGTTGTTTGTGTTTGATCTGCGCGACGGTCGCGTGACCACACTCGACAATGCCGCGCTTCGGTATACGCGCCTCACGTGGAATGACCAGGGCACCGGCCTCGCCGTCCTCAAAGGCGCCGACGTCGAGAAGGTGCGTGAACGTCCGAACCAGCTCGTCATCTACGCAGACGTGCGCGCGGCCATGAACGACCAGACCGGACGTTCCGCGATCGCGCTCGATCCCACGACGCAGAAGGACATTGCCAGTTTCCCGGCTGACTGGGTCGTAAGCGATCGCGCCACCGTGACGTGGAACGCCGAAGGCACGCGAGTCTTCTTTGGCATCAAGCCACAGGTGCCAATCGTGGAGCCGCGGCGCCGCAATGCGGATACGGAACCGGATGTGGACGTGTGGCACACCCGCGACGAACGCATCTATTCGCAGCAGATGGTGCGTGCCACGCAGGACCAGAACATCACCTATCGCCAGGCGTACGACGTGGGACGACGGGCGTTTGTGAAGTTGACTGATGAAAGCATGCGCGAGATTGAGATCGCGCCCACGGGTCGGTGGGCCGTCGGCCGCGACACCAACGGCTACGTGCACGACTATGAACGGCCGGCAGCCGACTTCTACCGCGTGGATCTCACCACCGGCGCCCGCACGCTGATGTTCAAGGGCCAGCCAACCGGCGGCGGTGTCTTCGGCATCTCACCCGACGGTCGTCACTTCCTCTACTGGAAGGACCAGCGCGTACAGGCGTACGACCTGGACGCGGCGACGACGCGCACGCTGGGTGGACCGAAGGCCATCAGCTTCACTGACATGGAATTTGACCGCCCGGGGCCGCGTCCCTCCTACGGCGTGGCGGGCTACACGCCTGATGGCGCCACTGTCGTGATGCAGCATCGGTACGACCTGTGGGCGCTCCCGCTTGATGGATCGCCGGGACGCAACCTGACCAACGGCGAGGGGACGAAGAACGAGATCCGCTTCCGCGTCGTTCGACCTGAACCGTTTGATCCTCTGGCGGACCACGGCCCGGGAGGTCTTGCCGCCGCGCGGCAGAAGATCGACCTGTCGAAGCCCGTCACGTTGTCCGCGTACGGCGAGTGGACGAAACGTGCAGGGTTCTATCGGCTGGTCAACGGCACGATGACACCCGTCGTGTTCGAAGACGCGTCGTTCAGCACGCCCAC